>JAPKDN010000931.1 GCA_028822575.1 Alphaproteobacteria bacterium
CGTTGGCGAACGCTCGTATATCTGGCGTTCAGGAGAAGCGCATCAGTCTTTTCAAGTCGAAACTCAATGGCTCTGACCTAGACGAGACCAATTTAGCGAACGTCGACTTGTCCGAAGTAAACCTAAACGCACCGTGGCATGGTCAGAACACGTTCTCTATTCGGAAGTATTACGTCACCAACAAACATGGCCTGAACCACGGTTGTTACAACGCAAAACTCCACACGACATAAAATGCCACCCACACTCATTACGACTTGCTCGACGCCAACCTTGAAGGTTTCAAGGCGTCATGGGATGAGAACAATGATCTCGTGATTCCAATGGTCTAGCCCCCGCCCTTCTGCCAAAGGCGACAAAAAAGCTACGCTAGGCTCGCGTAGACCAGGTAGCCACCAGTGGCAAGGGCGCTCGCCCAAATGAGTACTACACCCAACGATCGCGCCGCGGTGGCACGGTCGGCTCGAAGTCCCGCCACGTGGAGTAGCCGACTCAGGATAACGGCGATGCCAATGAGATGAAGCAGCAATGCGTGCGCCCCGGCCAATTCACAAAGAACGAGACCGATAATGATCATCGGCACCCACTCCGTGAAGTTGCCGAATACGCGGAGGGACCTTGCCAAATCGGGCTGATCGCCGCTGCCCAGGGAGACACCGTGTTTCAGACGGAGGATCGAAACACGGGCGCCAAGCACCAGCATCGTCAGCAAGAGGAGGCCTGCGTAAATCGCTGAGATCTCAATCACGACTGTCTCCTGTCACGTAGGCCAAGCGGCCGCGAGCGGTGCTCTATTTCAGCGACTCATGAATTATGGTCTGAATTGGATACGGGATAGTGATCCCCCTCTCATCAAACCTCTCTTTGATCTTCTCGGTTAGATCGAACTTAAAGGCCCACAATGAGGATGACGACCGAGACGCCATAGCTCGACACAATCCCCAGCGCCGTTTGAAAGGTGGTTTTGATCTTTTCGTTCATGCTTTGCCACACGTAAAGGGCGTGATTGGTCCTAAATGCAGGGGCGCAGATGCCCCATATACCGCTGAGGAACCCCGATTTAGCGCTGGTCGACTGGCCGCGGGCGCCCCTCAGCGTCGATGGCGACGTAAATGAACGTGCCCTCGGTCACCTTGACTTCCGCGCCGCCGAAGCGACGCGTAGCAAAGGTGTCTATTTTGACGGTCACCGATGTGCGGCCGGTTCTGACGACCTCGACATAGCAGCTGACCAAGTCGCCAATGAACACTGGCTTGTGAAAAGTCATCGCCTCAATTGCGACCGTCGCCGTCCGGCCTTGAACAACTTGGGCAGTTACAGCGCCACCGGCGAGGTCCATTTGGGACAAAACCCAGCCACCAAAAATGTCGCCATTGGCGTTCGCGTCTCCCGGCATGGCCATCGCGCGGATGGCGGGTTCGCCGCTTGGCCTTTGAGCCTCCATGTTAGCTCTCGTCTACATGTTGTTGTTCGCGTTTTGAGATATACCCTATAGTGCGCCCGTATTGGGGAGTCCATGTGGTAATTCGGTGTAGCGGCGATGGCCGATCTTTTTGAATCTGGCGGCAAGGGCCGGGGAAAATCTTATTCCGCCAAGGACATCGAAGTCCTTGAGGGGCTTGAACCTGTGCGTCGGCGGCCAGCGATGTATATCGGAAGTACCGGTGAAGACGGTCTGCATCATCTTGCCGCTGAAGTGATCGACAACGCGATGGACGAGGTGTTGGCCGGGGCCGCCACGCGGATCGAGGTCAAACTCTCTTCAGATGGGTCGCTGACGGTGCGCGACAA
>JAPKDN010000932.1 GCA_028822575.1 Alphaproteobacteria bacterium
CCGGCGCGCAGCGTCTTCGGCCCAATCATCGGTGAAGGCGACGACCGCGTGCCGCCCGTCTGTTTCCAGGTCGCGGCGAAGAGTGGTTATCTCGAATGGCTGGCCCTTGATGATGGCGGTAACGGTGCCGTGAGCAAACCCAGTGGTTTTAGCGGTGATGCCGGAGCCCTCCAACATCCGCATTGTCTCCTCGGGTGGATGCACTGTCGCTATGTCTATATCGGTGATCGGTAATGCCATCACTGTGTTGCGCACGCAGCCGCCGACAAACCGCGCCAAGCCCTTCTCGGCGCCAAGGGCGGCCATAACCGCCCGCGGCCCCGGGAGATCTTTCCAAAGAGGGCCCAAAGGCTCAGCAGGTTCCATCCGCTCCGTCACCCATGACGTTGAGCATCATTTCGGCAAGATTTACCAGCATGCCTGCGGTTGCGCCCCAGATGTATTTATCCGGATGAGGAAACACATAGAAATGCCGGATCATGTTCTGCCATTCCCGACTGTGGCGTTCATGGTTCGAGCGATCCAGGACAAATGACAACGGCACCTCGAAGACCGAGGCTACCTCCACCGGATCGGGCGTCAGGTCAAAGGGCGGGCGGACAAGACCAACTATCGGCGTCACCACGAAGCCGGTGCGCGTGAAATAGGTGTCCAGCCGTCCGATCACTTCGACATGACGGCGATCAAGGCCAATTTCTTCCTCGGTCTCGCGCAGGGCCGTATCGACGTGATCGATATCCGAATCCTCGACCCGACCACCGGGAAAACTGACTTGCCCGGCGTGGTGCGCTAAATCTGCCGATCGTTCCGTAAGCAGGATGGTCGGCTCTCCCTCGCGCCCGACCACGGGCACCAAAACAGCCGCCGGGCGGATCTTTTCGGGAACGGTCATGCCGGGATTGAGGCTATGATCACCGAGAGGCGTTACCGTTGACGACCGTTCCTTTGGAGGACCGTCCCCGGCGGCCTTGGTCGCGCGAAAAAAGGTCTCGCTGAAACTCTCGAGGGTCAGCATTACGGATCGACCGGGCCCAGTGGGAAAAATTCGCCCTTGCTCCATACGCCGTAAACCCTTTCTGCGTGGGCGTCGCGTTCGCGCGCCAGATCGGCCAATTCATAGAAAACCGACCGCGTCAGTCGGGCTTCCAGGCCATCGCGCACCAGAATATAGGGACTGGGTTCCCCCGTCTCTGGATCGATGAGGACCCGGAGCGGATGGTCAGGTCCGCAATCTATTTCCGCGTCCAGATTGGTCCGGAAATGGAGCACGTCATCTTTTCCGTCCGGGTCCACTCCCGCGACATGGGTCATCTCGACGGCCATGAAAGGAACATCGTCTACGTCGATAAGCCCTTGTTCCACAGGAGTTATCAGCCAATACCGGCCATCATCCTCGCGCCGCAGCACCGTGGAAAACAGCTTGACCAGAGGCATCCGGTTGATTGGCGTGCCTTGATAGAACCAGGTTCCGTCGCGGGCGATTCGTATCTGCAAATGACGAATCGACTCCTGTTCACGGATCTGGGACTTGCCCGAAACCGCGTCTGCTATACGCTCTAGGTCCGAAGAAGATTGAGGTTGTTTGTCGCCCATGGTCGACCGATATCCTAATCTGGCTATGATTCGATTGATGCCGCCCGAAACCTCGCGCGCGAGAGTACACACACATGACCGACACATCCACCCTCGATAGCGCTCCTGAAGATCAGCAACTGGCGGAGATCGACGCCCGGGGGGATCGCATGGGCAAGGTGCGTCGACAAGTCGAGCGTGTGATCTTTGGCCAGAAC
>JAPKDN010000933.1 GCA_028822575.1 Alphaproteobacteria bacterium
GTTCGCTGGCATCGACGCGGTGCCCAACTATCAACGCGCCAAGGTCTTTGCCAAGCATACCAAGGCGCTGCTACCTAACTTGAATACAGAGCCGACTGAGGAGTGGATGGGCCGCCGGCCGTCCCCGCCGGATTCGGTACCCTATATTGGCGAGGTGCCCGGCTATCCGCGTCTCTTCCATGGTTTTGGTCATGGTCATCTTGGGCTTACCGGCGCGCCGATGACCGGGCGCATGGTCGCGGCGTTGGCGTCGGCGGAGCCACTGAATGTTGATATGACGCCGTATCGCATCGATCGTTTCGGTGGTTGAGACTGAAGTAGTATTTTGATGATTGAACAGGACCCGGTTGGGTGGCGAGTGAAGATGGGAGATTAAGTGCATGGCCTATGAAACAATCGAGGTAAACCAGCTCAGCCCAGTTATCGGCGCCGAGATCGGTGGGGTCGATATCTCTAAGCCGCTGGGCAATCAGACCTTCCGCGAGATCCATGACGCCTTGATGGAACATCAGGTGATCTTCTTCCGCGACCAGGAGATGACCCTGGGCGAGCACAAGGCCTTTGGTAGGCTTTTTGGTGATCTGCACATCCACCCCTCGGCGCCTAAGCCGGAGGGGCATCCCGAGATCTTGGTGGTCCATGCGGACGCGAATTCCAAGGTTGTCGCTGGAATGAAATGGCATTCCGACGTCTCCTGCGACGTTGAGCCACCAATGGGCAGCATCCTGCATATCCACGAGCTTCCGCCGGTGGGCGGCGATACCATGTTCGCCAGCATGTACGCGGCCTATGACGCTCTGTCTGAGCCGATCAAGGCCTTCATCGACGGTAAGCGAGCGTGGCATGAGTCCATCGGCGTGCATCTTGCGCGTTTTGGTCATAAGGGCGACTCGCTTCGAGACGGCGATAACGGTTACCCCGAAGCGTTGCATCCTATTGTTCGCACTCACCCGGTGAGTGGCCATAAAGCATTGTTCGTGAACGAAAATTTTACCACCCGAATCGAGGGGCTGAAAAAGAACGAGAGCGATGCGATCCTGAAAATGCTCTACGACCATATCGCGACGCCGGAGTTTCACTGTCGATTTCGCTGGAAAGAGAATTCGGTGGCGTTTTGGGATAACCGCAGTGCCCAGCACCGTACGGTCTGGGATTACTTTCCCCAGGTCCGGCACGGCTATCGGGTGACGGTTTGCGGGGACACGCCGTTCTGAGACCGGGGCGACCTCATATGATCGCATCCCCGACGCATGCCAGCCATGATCACCTATAGCCGCGAACTTACTGTCGCCTGGGGCGAGTCCGATCCGTTCGGGTTGGTCTATTATCCTATGATGTTCACTTGGTTCAACGAGGCAGAGCATGACCTGCTGCGGGAGCTGGGATTCTCGACCAATCGGCTGATCAAGGAAAGCCGAACTGCCTTCGTGATGGGAGACATTCAATTTCGGTTTCTCGGGCCGGCGTCCTTTGGTGATCGGGTCCTCAGCACGATCCATCTGGCTAAACTTGGCACCGCCAGCCTGCATTGGGACTGCGCCGCCGTCCACGCGGGCACCGGCGCGCCGATTACCCAAGGGCGCGCGGTGAGGGTCCACTCACAATTCCAGGACGACGGTACCCTCAAGGCGATCCCGGTCCCCGACGATATCCGAGCGGCGTTGAGCCTGCCGCACGTGCCATCCAGCGGCGAAAGCGTATGATGAGAAACCGTTAAGACACATGCAAATTTCTTCACCAACCATCGCGTTCAACAGTGCCGGGGGTCGGTCCCCTTCGATAGAATGACA
>JAPKDN010000934.1 GCA_028822575.1 Alphaproteobacteria bacterium
GCACCTGGGATTCGCGTTGGTTCGCATCCAAGGACTACGCATCACTATTGCATCAGGATTTGCGTTTGCGTGCCTTTCTGCGCAAACGCCTGGCTCAGGCTGGCGTGAGCCGCGTGGTTATTGAGCGCCCGGCGAAACGGGCGCGCGTTACGATCTATACGGCGCGACCGGGAGTTGTAATTGGGAAAAAAGGTCAGGACATCGAAAAGCTCCGTAAGGAGCTCTCCGATATGACCCGGACGGATGTGCATCTGAATATCATCGAGATCCGGAAACCCGAGGTTGATGCGAACTTGGTGGCTGACAATATCGCTCAACAATTGTCGCGCCGGGTGGCCTTCCGGCGGGCTATGAAGCGTGCGGTTCAGTCAGCAATGCGATTGGGTGCCCAAGGAATTCGCATCAATTGCAGTGGCCGCCTTGGCGGTGCCGAGATCGCGCGGATGGAATGGTATCGTGAAGGTCGTGTGCCGTTGCATACGTTGCGTGCCGATATCGATTACGGCGAAGCGACCGCGAAGACAACCTATGGGGCCTGTGGCGTTAAGGTTTGGGTCTTTAAAGGTGAGATCATGGCGCATGATCCAATGGCTCAAGATAAGCGCATGGCGGAGCAACAGCCGAGCGGACCGTCGCGTTAATTAGACGGTTGACGACAGAGGAAACGAACGATGCTTAGTCCTAAGCGCACTAAATTCCGTAAGGCCCACAAGGGTCGAATTCATGGCCTTGCCAAGGGTGGAACGGCGTTAAACTTTGGTGCCTATGGCCTGAAGGCAACGACACCCGCACGGATCACCGCCCGACAAATCGAGGCGGCGCGGCGAGCGATGACCCGCCATATTAAGCGTGCCGGCCGTGTTTGGATCCGAATTTTTCCAGATGTGCCGGTTTCGAGCAAACCAGCCGAAGTGCGCATGGGTAAAGGTAAGGGCTCTCCGGAGTTTTGGGTTTGCCGGGTGAAGCCAGGGCGGGTGATGTTCGAGATGGACGGTGTGCCAAGGGAACTTGCTCATGAGGCGATGGCCTTGGCCGCGGCGAAACTGCCGGTTGACACGCGGTTCATCACACGTCTAGGCGACTCGTAGGGTTTGGGAGACGATCGATGGCGAGCAAGCAAGCCACGGACTTTCGTTCTAAGAGTGTCGACGAACTGGGTACCCAGCTCGTGGATCTTCGTAAGGAACAGTTCAATCTTAGGTTTCAGGCAGCTGGTGGCCAGCTGGAAAACACCGCGCGGGTACGGCAGGTTCGCCGCGACATCGCTCGGATAAAATTGATTTTGGCAGAAAAGATGCGCGCCGTAGCGTGACGACGAGTGGTCCATTGGGCAGGCTGCGGATGGGCAACGCAAGAAGAGGATAATAGGATATGCCAAGGCGTGTGATGCAAGGCACGGTGGTCAGCGACAAGCCCGATAAGACGATAATCGTCAAGGTCGAGCGGAGGATCGTGCACTCAGTGTACAAGAAGATAATCAAGCGCTCGAAAAAATTTGCGGCGCATGATGCGGAAAATAAACACAAGACAGGTGATGTCGTGCGTATCCGTGAGTGTGCGCGGATATCAAAGAGCAAAACTTGGGAGGTCGTCGACGCGGAGTCGGCGGCGACCGAGTGATCGATAACGTCGGAGTGTCGTCATGATCCAGATGCAAAGTAATCTCGACGTCGCCGACAATTCTGGTGCCCGCCGGGTCCAGTGCATAAAAGTGCTGGGTGGTTCCAAACGTAAAGTTGCGGGCGTTGGCGATGTGTTTGTCGTGTCCGTGAAAGAAGCGAT
>JAPKDN010000935.1 GCA_028822575.1 Alphaproteobacteria bacterium
CAAAAGGCTGCAGCGTTTAGCGCCAAGTGGTGCCGCTTCGGTCGTCCGTTTGCAGACGACGGAGACCGAGTATGAAAGCGCTCGTCTGCGCTTGGAGCAAGCGCGAGCATCTCTCAGGGATCGGACGGTCTATGCTCCTTTTGACGGTGTTGTCGGCCTGACGGATATCGAGCGAGGGGACCGGGTGTCCGAGCAAACCATGGTCACGACACTGGATGACAGGTCGGCGATCTTGGTGGAATTCAATTTGCCAGAGGAATTTGCCACACGGTTGCGCGTTGGCGAACCGGTTGCATTGCGGCCGTGGATGCAGCGCGAGGTAGTGCTGGAAGGCTCGGTGTCGGCGCTTGGAAGCCGTATCGATCCGGCCACACGTACATTGCGGATCAAGGCCGCAATTTCAAATACGCAAGACGACATAAGGCCTGGGACATCCTTCGACGTGCAAATCACGTTCACGGGCCGCCGATACGCGACAATCCCTGAGGTTGGGGTTCTTTGGAGCCGAGACGGCGCTTATTTATGGCGCGTGACAGATAACAAGGCGGAGAAGGTCTTTGTATCGATCGTGCGGCGAGACAAAGGACGTATCCTCGTCGACGGACCTTTGAGTGCAGGCGATACGATTGTCGTTGAAGGGGTACAAGGCTTACGCCCGGCGCAGAAAGTACGAACCAAACCCTTTGCCGCGACGATGTCGCCTTCGTCAGCACCGGCGAGAAAAGGCGGATGAACCGGATCAACGATCTACCGTCGCTATCCGTGCGCCGCCCAACATTGGTGGTCGTCCTTAATCTGTTGATTATCATCGCCGGACTTGCTGCTATTCAAGGGGTAGAGGTGCGCGAGCTGCCGGATGTCGATCGTCCGGTCGTCACGGTGCGCGCATTTTTTGATGGTGCGTCGCCCGAGACCATGGATGCGGAGGTGACCAGTGTCATCGAAGGGGCGGTCGCGCGTGTCTCGGGCGTTCAGACGATCAACGCTGCGAGTGAGGAGAACAATGCCCGCATTCGAGGGGAGTTCTCACCGGATGCCGATTTGGACGTTGCCGCGAACGATATTCGTGAAGCGGTGGGAGGCATTGAACGGGACCTGCCGGAAGGCGTTGAGGATATCACCATCGTTAAGGCGGATGCGGATTCTCTGCCGATCATTCGCCTCGCCTTAGTGAGCGACAAACTCTCACAAGAAGCCCTAACGCGGCTGGCGGAGGAAGATATCGGCGCGGAGCTCACCGCCATCCCCGGAGTGGCCGCGGTTGAGTTGTTCGGGGATCAAGAACAGGTGCTACGGGTCGTTATCGATCCGCTACGGTTAGCGAGTTATGGGCTTTCCATCGACGATGTGGCGAGCGTTCTGTCTAGCATAAGTCTGGATGTGCCTGCAGGGAGCTTCAAGTCGAACGATCAGCTGCTGATGGTCCGCGCGGACGCATCGGTGTGGCAACCGGAAGCGATCGAGCGGCTTGCCATTAAGGAAGACATCCGCCTCGCGGATGTCGGTCAGGCGTTCTATGGCCCGGCTGAGGCGGAAAACCACAGCTTGCTTAACGGGCGTAGGGTCGTGGGGCTCGGTGTTATCCGGCGCGCGCAATCGAATACCATCGCAATTTCGGATGAGGTAGGTAAAGTAATCGAACGTTTGAACCGCCGCCTCAAGGATGTTGACCTCGTGTTGATCTCGGATGACGCGCGTTTCATTCGCAGTTCCGTGCACGAAGTGATCGTTAGCCTGTCGATTGCGGTCCTCGTTGTCATCGCGGTGATATATATATTCATG
>JAPKDN010000083.1 GCA_028822575.1 Alphaproteobacteria bacterium
ATCCCATCTTATGTAAATTTAAACATCTGTCATATTCGTATATGTCAATGAGTATAAATTTATATTAGCATATTTATTTACATAATTTTTCTTATATAATTTATATACTATATTTTTTTTGAATTAATTCTCTCCGGCCAAGGGTTTTAAATGCGAGCTCGCCCCATTACACAAAATCTTTTTGGCGTTCGC
This sequence comes from Alphaproteobacteria bacterium, assembly GCA_028822575.1. The sequence continues at coordinate 193 of JAPKDN010000083.1, forward strand.
GCGTCAGAACTTAGCAATCACCCACGAGGAGACGTCCCAATTCTATCGCCGTGCCACCACGGCCTCGGCCAAGACACAGAGAATTTCGAACATGATGGTGGCACCCACCATCGCCGTCAGACCAGAAGGGTCGAATGGCGGCGCGACTTCCACGACATCGGCGCCAATCAGATTGAGTCCCGACAGACCACGCACCAGCAATTGTCCCTCCAACGAGGTGAAACCGCCGATCTCCGGGGTACCCGTACCCGGCGCAAAGGCGGGGTCCAAGGCGTCGATATCAAAGGAAAGATAGGTCGGCGCATCACCAACCACGCGCCGGGTCTCGGCCAACACGCCATCGATACCCATGGCGTGGGCCTCGTGCATCTGGATTACTGTCATCCCGCTATCGTAACTGAAAGACCATTGATCGGGATCATTGAGGCTACCTCTGATTCCAATCTGGATCGTACGCATTGGATCAAGAACGCCCTCCTCCACGGCACGAGAGAATGGTGCTCCGTGGTGAAAACGCGAACCAAGGTGGCCGTCACCAGTATCGCAATGGGCATCGATATGGACCATGCCGACCGGTTGGTCTTTGCCCAGAACCCTAAGGATCGGCAACGAAATAGAATGATCACCACCAACCGTGAGCGGGACTACACCAGCGGCCTTCAATGGCTCGAAAGCCGACTGAATCTCGTCATGGGCATTCTCCAAGTGAAACGGCTTTTCGACAAAGGCGTCGCCGATATCCGCGACTTGGCAAAGCGCATAGGGTTGAGCGCCGGTCGCCTGATTGGTCAACCGCATCAGGGAAGATTGGTTGCGTACCTCGCGCGGGCCGTGTCGAGACCCCGGCCGATTGGTCACACCGCCATCAAAGGGCACGCCGATCATCGCTATATCCAAGCCATCCAGATCCTCGGCATACGGCGCGCGCATAAAGGTCGACAGCCCAGTATAGCGAGGGCGGCCCATCTTCTCGAGGGCCTTGGCGTCCATGCCCATTGGAGTCTCCATTTTGGCGCGCGCGGGTTGATTTCCAGACTATACTGACAACATCATCGCCCCCGTACAATGCGGAGTGAAACATGGTGAAAGAGAGAACGTGCCGTGATATCGAGATCACCAGCTGGACGCCGGGGAGCCTCGGACAAGTGGCGGCGCTTCATGGCCGCTACTATGCCAGGGAATGACTGTTCAGGCCGTATTTCGGGGCTAAGGTCGCCGATGGGGTGGCTAAGTTTATTCCGCGCCTAAATCCAAAACGCGATTGATTCTTGGCAGCGCGCCGGTGCGCGCACCTGCTTGGCTCGATCACCATAAATGGCCCAGAAACCGAGGCCGACGAAGCCCATATAAGCTGGTTCATCACGTCGGGCGCGGCGCGCGGCGCCAGGGTCGGCAAACAGCTGATGACAGACGCGATGGCATTCTGCGACCAAGTGGAATTTGGGTTAGTCTATCTGGATACATTCAAGGGCCGGGACGCAGCACGATATGCATGGGTTCAAACTGGTCTCTATACAACCCAATAAAACCTGGGGCATCTAGGTCACCGAGCAACGGTTAGAGCGGCGGTGCTAGGATCCGCTCAGACCACCAAGTTCTCGTCCGATAGAGGCTTACGCTCGGCCATGTTGAACCGACCATCATAGATTGGCCGGCCGCCGGTTGTCGGGCCTTGGTACTGGACGAAGAACATCAGCCCACCAGTCTCGGTCGACAGGTCTTCCTCGAAATGCGGATCGGCGTGGTAGACCACGGTTCCGGGGCCGATCGTACGCTCGCCGATGGTGAACTCTCCCTCCAGGACATACCAGACCTGGGCGAAATCATGCCGATGCCGAGGATGATGGGCACCCGCCTCATAGCGTACGAAACCGGAGTTCGGCTGGGTCGGGGCGTCGGGCATGGGGTGGAAGACCATCTTCGAGCTTTGCCCCGGAAAACGCAGCGTTTCCCAGTCCATGTCATCTTGGTGGATATAGACCGGGCCGTGGTCCTTGGGCTTTCCGTCAGGCATGGGAGCCTCCAAATTCCGCTTTTGGGTTGCTTTCACCCTATCACCGCGTTCCCGTCAATCAGCCAAAAATTTGGATAAAGCCGCGAGCGTATCGCCTGGGTTCTCCTCCGCGAGAAAATGCCCACTATCCACCGGACCGCCAGAGACCGGGCCGGCGCACCAGCCGCGCCACACGGCAAGGCTACCCGTTTTCTCCCGCCCTGGCCGATCGCCCCATAACGCCAGCACCGGACAGGCAATTTTCCGACCGGCATCCACGTCCGCTCGATCAATCTCCCAATCAACCGTCGCGCCGGCCCGATAATCCGCGCAGCACGCGGCGATAACCGACGGTTTGGAAAAACAGCGTCGATACTCCGCCATCGCCGCGTCGGTGAAACAATCCTTCACCCGGGTCCAGGAATGCAGGGTGTGCTGGAGATAGTCGTCCGGGTCATGCCCGATCATCCGCTCCGGCAAACCATTGCCTTGTGCCAGGAACGGCCAGTGGTAAGCACCGATGGCTTCCGACGCGACCATCCACTCCCAGGTTTCCGACGTCGGGATCATGTCCAGCACCGCGAGCTTGGAAATCCGGCCGGGATGGTCCAGCGAAAAGCGATAAGCCACCCGCCCGCCCCGGTCATGGCCGATCACCATCGCGGTATCAACGGACAATGCGTCAAGGACCTTGGCGATGTCATTGGCCATGGCGCGCTTGGAGTAGAGCAGGTTCTCGGCGTCCGGCGTTGGACCGACACTGTCACCATAACCCCGCAGGTCGGGAATGATCACCCGATACCGCTCCGCCAGCGCCGGCGCGAGCTTATGCCAGCACGCGCCGCATTGCGGATAGCCGTGCAGCAGCACCAGCGCCGGGCCATCGCCGCCAATGCGGCAGTGGATCGTCGCGTCTCCGGTATCGATGTCACGCGTTTCGAAGCCTTCGAACAAGACGCCCTCCTTCTGTCCAAATGCAAGGCCGCCGTGCCCTGTCGTTTTGGGTTAGCGGATAATCCGGCGCGTCGCAAACTTCGTCGCCTGTGGACGCGGACGCGGCGGCATTTTACTCTCTTCCTCTCGAGGAGACAGATCCATGACCCAGTCCTATTTTCCACCCGCCGGCGCCGCCGAGTGGGAGACCGCCCAACCCACGGATACAGGCTTCGATCCCAGTGGCCTCAAAGCCGCCGTCGACTATGCGATCGCCAATGAATCCTCGATGGATCGCGACGTGTTGCAGGCGCTGACGGAAAAACGCGCCTTCGCCGAACCGCCGCCCTGGGGCGATATCATCGGGCCGACCCGCCCGCGCGAGGACCCGCACGGGCTTATCCTGCGCGGCGGACGCATCGCGGCCCAATGGGGGCCGGTGGAACGGTGTGACATCACCTTCTCCGTCGCCAAGAGCCTGCTATCCATCTGCGCCGGCCTCCTGCACGACGACGGCGTGATCCCGGATTTCGACGCGCCGGTGCGCGACCTTGTCGATGACGGCGGCTTCGAGCGACCGCATAATCACCAGATCACCTGGCGCCACCTTTTGCAGCAGACCAGCGAGTGGGAGGGCACATTATGGAGCAAGCCCGACGTCATCGATCGCAACCGAGACCTTAGCCTCGACCCAGCGGAAAACGACACCAAGGGCGAGGACCGCGTGCTTGGATCTCCGGGAACTTTCTGGGAGTATAATGACGTCCGGGTGAACCGGCTTTCGCTGGCGCTGATGCGAGCCGCCAAACGGCCCCTGCCCGAGCTGTTCCGTGAGCGGATTATGGAGCCGATCGGCGCCTCCAACGACTGGGAGTGGCACGGCTACGAGAATTCTTGGATTGAGATGGACGGCAAGCGGATGCAGTCGGTATCCGGCGGCTCCCACTGGGGCGGTGGGGTTTTCATTAACTCCTTCGATCAGGCGCGGATCGGGTTGTTGATGCAGCGTGGCGGCGTCTGGGCCGGCAAGCGGTTGTTGTCCGAGGATTACATGCGCCAAGCCGTGGCGCCCTGCGACGTTTACCAGGATTATGGCTTCATGTGGTGGCTCAACAAGTCGGGACAACGCTTGCCGCGTGCCGGAACCGACGGCTTCTGCGCGGTGGGTTTCGGCTCCAACATCATTTGGGTGGAACCGGAACTGGATCTCGTCGCGGTGGTTCGCTGGATCGAGCGCGAGACCTTCGACGGGTTTTGCGGATCGGTAATGGCCGCGCTACGGGACTAGGTTCCAGGACGCCTCTTTACGCCATCGGACGAGGCTGAGAGCCGCCCTTGATCTGAGTGCGTTGCATAAGCCGGCGAGCCGAGGCATCGAATGGCTCCCGGCGATGCATGGTGGCCCTGTTGTCCCACATCAGGAGATCACCAACCCGCCATTGGTGGGTATAGGTGTACTCCGTCAACGTCGCGAACTCCCAAAGCGCGTCCAGCAGGTCCTCCGATTCCTGACGCTCCAACCCCATGATATAGGCATTGCGACGGCGCCCCAGATACAGGACGGGCCGCCCGGTGCGAGGATGCCCGCAGACCACGGGGTGCGGCTGACCTTCACAGGTCATCGGGTCGCTATCCTCGCGCACGCCCTGACGCAAAAAGCCGCCGGAATTGAAGGTGCCATCGTGCTTGATGGAAAGGCCGGCAACCTTCTCTCTAAGCTCCGCCGGCAACTCGTCATGGGCGGCCGCCATGCTGCACAGCGATGTATCACCGCCGGACGGTGGAACCTCGAGCGCGTAGAGCATTGAAATGTCCGGCGGGTTTTGCAGATACGACATGTCGGTATGCCATACCGCCTCTCCCGCTCCGAGACTGCCGATCTCCTTGCCATCATCACCTTTAATGTTGGAAACGATATAGATCTCCGGATACCCGGGAACCGCTGTCTTGCCGTTCTCCATGATCGGCGCGTGATCCAGCCCACCAAAACGCTTGCTGAAGGCCACCAGATCATCGGGCGACAAATTCTGGCCCCGGAACAGCAGTCCGTGATGATTGTCGAACGCGCGGGCGACTTCGCCAAAAGTCGCGTCATCGATGTTGGAGAGATCCACACCCCGAATCTCCGCGCCAACACTGGAAGAAAGGGGCTCGAATTGCAGACCGGTCATGGTGGGATGCTCCTTCATCGTCCGGCTTCATCGCGGCGATTGTGGCCTTTCTCACCACGCGAAACAATCCCGAGGATTCGGAACTGAAACTTACGATGATCACCCCCCAAATCCGCTATCGAGTGAACCTCACTCAGTCAATTAATTGGAAATCTGGCCCGCTTCTTGCACGGGATACTCCCAATGGGAACTCCGGCTTACGGAAACGGTGATGGATGCATCAAAGGTGCGGAAAAGGATTGGTGTCATGCGACTGATCGGATCGAAGCTTCGTGGGATCGTTCGACGTCTTTCTGGGGCGTATCGGCCCGAGAAACACTACATGTGCGGCCCCAAAGTCGAACTCTAGGGCGACCGTGTCTCGTTTTCGTAGGGACGCCGTCGAAACCACCGTTTCGGAGTCGCACAATAAACCTGATCCAGGCGCGGCTCTAGCCAAGCGAAGCCGATCGCGAGCACACCGCCAATGACCATGGTGACACCATACCAGGACACCCGATCGGGATTGTTCAATCCCTCGGCGCCTTCGAGGCCGGTGAGGGTCAAATAACCTATCGCGAGGAAAAACACCCCCATCACGGTGCCGCCAATTCTCAAGACCAAATGGTCCGTGCGGGGGAATTTCATTTTCCATCACTCCGAGAAGACGACCCCATTATAGAGCAATCCACCACTTATCCCAACCATCGCCAAATTTGCGGCACGGATACGCTTGGCGAGGATTGAGCCCTAAAGCCTTGCCCCTTACCAGGCCCGTCTAACCTCACGCTTTCTTGCAACACGAGAACGGGGCTCGGACCAAGCTTTAGGCATCGACGAAATATGCTGGTGTTTGTGATATCGATACCGAGACTGCCGCTCGATCGGAACAAACGCCCACCCAAGGAGTGCCCGAGGGAATGACGACCCCGGCGAATGAATCCGTCCGCACGTCCAAAAGGCCATCCGCCGCGCGGGCTTTCTGGATCACTCGGCCTGGACATGCCGAGATTCGGACCGAGCCGATTCCCGACATCCCAGAAGAGTACCTGCTCATTCGCGCCACCCACGGCGCCATAAGCAAAGGCACCGAATCTTTGATCTTTCGAGGCAAGGTTCCGTCCAAAATGGTCGATCGGATGCGGTGCCCGTTTCAAACCGGCGACTTTCCGGGCCCTGTGAAATACGGGTACAGCACGGTCGGAACCGTCATCGACGGCCCTGGCGCTCGGATCGGGCAATCGGTATTTTGTCTGTATCCGCATCAAGATTTTTTCACGATCCCCGCCGCCGCGGCGCACGGGCTACCAAAAGGCTTACCACCCAGCCGCGCCGTGCTGGCCGCGAACATGGAGACGGCACTCAACGCATTGTGGGACGCCGGGATCCGTCGGGGCGATCAAGTGTGCGTGATCGGCGCCGGGGTCGTCGGTTTACTCACGGCCTATCTCGCGCGACGGGTCGGGCGAGCCCGGGTGGATCTGTTGGACATCGATCCGTCCAAGGCCGCGGCGGCACGCGCGGTGGGCGCAACATTCCAGGAGCGACCGCCCTCCAACGCCAACTACTCGACGGTCATCCATGCCAGCGGGGCGCCCGCGGGATTGGCGACGGCGCTGAAAATCACCGGATTCGAAGGGAAAATCATCGAGTTGAGTTGGTATGGCACCCAACCCGTCACCTTGAACCTGGGGGAAGATTTTCACGACCGGCGTCTGACCATTCGATCATCACAGGTTGGTTCGGTGGCGACCTCCAGGCGGCAAGGTTGGACCCACGCGCGGCGCCTGGACAAGGCTCTCGAATTGCTGCGGGATCCATGCCTCGATGTGTTGATCTCTGGAGAGAGCGACTTCGAAGAGCTGCCCGGAACCATGGCCGCGCTTGCGGATGGTCGGCTTTCCGCCCTATGTCACCGGATAATTTATCGCTGAGCGGCGCGCCCGCGCGAACCCCATCGATTGGAGAAGCATCCGTGTTTTCGGTTACCGTTCGAGATCACATCATGATCGCCCACAGTTTTCGTGGCGCCGTCTTCGGCCCGGCCCAAGCCCTGCATGGCGCAACCTTCGTTGTCGATATGGAGTTCCGACGGATGGATTTGGACGCGGACAACATCGTCGTCGACATCGGCCAGGCGCACGAGGCCCTGAAGGCATTGCTAGCGATCTACAATTACAAGAACTTGGATGACATCGACTCCTTCAAGGGGGTCAACACGACGACGGAATTCCTAGCGCGCGATATCCACCAACGCATGGCGGCGGCGATCGCGGCGGGAAAGCTCGGCGCTCACGCGGGTGGTCTCAATTCGCTTAGGGTGTCCCTGCATGAATCCCACGTCGCCTGGGCGTCCTATGAGGCCCCGCTCGGATGAACGGGTCTCGACCGACCCCGTCACCGGTTCATCTGGTGGTACCAGGTCCAATCGAAACTCTCACCGGCGGCTTCATCTATGACCGAAACATCGCGGACTTCCTGCGCCTTACCGGTCGTCTGGGCGAGCTTGTCTGTCTAGAAGGCAACTATCCGCGACCGAATACCGCCGCGTTGGAAAACGCTAATAAAAGCCTCGCGAAGCTGCCCCAAGGCGACCCGTTGGTAATTGATGGCTTAGCGCTGACTGCGTTGCTGGAGCATTCGACCACTTTAACGCGCTATCCCCGCACTCTCGCCCTGATCCACCATCCACTTTGTGACGAAACGGGGCTTTCATTGAGCGAGGCAGATCGAATTTTCCAAGCCGAGCGACAGGCTCTGAAGCGCGTATCCGGCTGTGTCGTGACCAGCTCGACCACAGGCCGGCGACTGATGGATTTCGGTATTTCGTCAGATCGCATCCGGGTCGTAATCCCGGGTCTTGAGCGCGTGGCGACTGGGCGGCCCTCGACGAACGACGGAGCGATACGACTGCTGTGCGTCGCGACCCTCACCCCACGAAAGGGTCAGGATATTCTCCTCGCCGCTCTGGCGGATCTGCGGGATCTGGACTGGCGTCTCGATCTCGTCGGCGCCCCCCGTGACGCCGACTTTGCCAACAAGGTCAAGTCGATGGTCGGCACTCTTGACCTCGACGATCGCGTTCACTTTCATGGCGAGGTCGCTCGGGAGCGGCTCGCGACATACTATGCAAAGGCGGGCCTGTTTGTTCTACCTTCGTATCATGAGGGTTTTGGCATGGCCCTTACAGAAGCCATGTCGCATGGCCTGGCAATCATCTCCACCCATGTCGGCGCGATACCCGAGACAGTTCCAGCGGCGGCCGGCGAGCTCATAGCACCAGGTGACGCGCCGACTCTTGCGGTCAGCCTGAGACGCTTTATCACCGACACCGCGACGCGGACCCACGCCGGCATCGCCGCCCGCCAGGCGGCGGATCGATTGCCGGGCTGGGCCGAGACGGGCGCAGCCTTTCTCGCCGCCGTTGATAATCTGTCGCTTAACTGAACCGGGGTAGGGTCGATCCAATGGGCGGGTTTTCACCTGATTGGCTGGCGATACGCGAGACCTGGGACCATAGGTCGCGCTCAACCGAGATTCTGGCCCAGCTATCGCACTGGCTCTGCCGGCGTCAGGAAGCTCAGGGGACCACCGCCAAAATCCTCGATCTCGGCTGCGGCACCGGCAGCACCTGGCGGTATTTAGCTCCTCGCCTCCCAGACACTCAAACTTGGACCTTGGTGGATAGAGATCCAGGCCTTCTCAGAATCGCCGCAGCCTCGACTGGATGCACCACTATCGCGGCGGATCTTTCCACCAAACCACTGGAGCCGATTATCGGCGCGCATAATCTTGTGACCGCCTCAGCCCTGCTGGATCTTGTTTCTGAGCCCTGGCTTGATCGGCTATGGCACGCGGTGAAAACGCGGCGGGCCGGGCTACTAGCCAGCCTTACATATGACGGACGCATGGCGATCAGCCCATCGGTGTCCTTCGACGCAGTCATCAAGGACCTGACGAATCGTCATCAAGTCGGGGAAAAAGGGTTTGGCCCAGCCCTCGGCCCGCGCGCGACGGCGGCACTGGCGGCACGGGCGCGCAACGCCGGGTGGCGCGTTATGGTCCGGCGGAGTGATTGGGAACTCAGCCCCGACGAAGACCGGGTCGGCCTCGCGGTGTTAATCGATGGCTGGGCCGCAGCCGCCCGTGAAATCGAACCGGGACTATACGAACAAATTGAAGA
>JAPKDN010000936.1 GCA_028822575.1 Alphaproteobacteria bacterium
ACGTGCGGCACGGGAAAGAAGTTGGATTGAGCGGGTCCCGCAGCAAATCCGGGAAATCGAACGTTTGCCGGGTCGAAATTGGCAGCCTTGATCCAGCCCACGAGAAGCAGATCGCAACTTGCTGGCATGTAGTGTACATTACAACACCATGCGGAATGGCGTCCGCAAGTAGTGCAACAAGTCTCGTGGCCACGGACACGTCGCGTGACGATTGAGGCTCACAACTGGCGATCCTGTCATGGTGTGCAGTGGAACCAAACTGGCGGTTTATCGCCCGCGCCGTCCTCGAGCGTCACCGCTGTACCGCACGATCGAGCGGTATCTTCCCGCGTTCGAGCGTTGCTATGATCAGCGTTACGCCAATCGCTACGGCCCCTGGCGTCCAATCATCGGTGACGTGGCCCGCCGGTTGCTCCGCTGTGGCGATCTGCATTTCGGCTTTGCTCGCATCCAATGCGCAGATTGCCATCACGAAATGTTCGTCGCCTTTTCTTGCCAACAGCGTTGTCTCTGCTCAAGCTGCCATCAAAAACGAACCATCTTGGTTGCCGAAACCATCGCGCACACCATTTGCGCGCCCGTCCCTCACCGGCAACTGGTCTTCACCATTCCCAAACGGCTACGAATTTACTGTCGGTACGATCGCCGCCTTTTGGGTGGCCTGGCCCGCGCGGCTTGGCGGGCCACCGTGGAGGTCTATCGACAGGAACTGAAACGTGGCGAGCTAATCCCTGGCATGGTGGCCGGGATCCAGACTTTCGGAGAGTTGGTCCACTTCCATCCACATATCCACGCGATCGTCACCGATGGTGGATTTACACCCGGCGGCACGTTTATTTGCCTCCCCCGCATCGAGACAAAACGTCTGTTGGCAGCGTGGCAAAACAATGTCTTTGCGTTGTTTTTGGCTGAGAACAAGATGGATCAGAAAACCGTCGATCAGATGCGATCCTGGCCGCACTCCGGGTTCAGCGTCGACAATAGCGTCTACCTGTCGCCAAACGACTCGGCGGGACTGGAGCGGCTGGCGCAATACATCCTCCGATGCCCCTTCAGTCTGGCCCGTGTGGTACGCCTGACTAACGACGGATCAGTTGTCTATCGCGCCCAGCAGGATCGCTGCCGCCGATTCCCGGGGCCGGCCAGCGGTGATTTGAAAAATGGACCGCGGCGCAACTTTCAGGTTTTCAGCGCACTTGATTTTCTGGCCGAAGTCACGCAGCACATCCCGAACAAGGGCGAGCATCTCGTTCGTTATTACGGCTGGTACTCGCATCGCCAACGAGGCATGCGGGCCAAGGCGGGATCCGACCCGAAAAAGATACCCGTCGATCGGGCTGCTATCTACGTTGATGAGTCCCCCGACGGTTCCCCTCGCGTGGGTTCGGTATCTACGTGGGCGAGGTTGATCAAGCGAGTCTACGAAGTCGATCCGCTGGAATGTCCCGAGTGTGGCGGCGCGATGAAGATCATTAGTTTCATTGAGCGTCGACAAACGGATGTCATTCAGAGAATCCTCCGCCACTGCGGGCTATGGCAAGGCTTCCTCCGCACCCATGCCTCGCCGCGAGCACCGCCTAATGCCGCGTCACCGAAGCCAACAGCGCCACGCGAATTCGTGTTGGTTCCCGATGGTGAGCTTCTCGAAGCCCAGTCGGGCAAGACGCAGGCGGAGGACTTTCGCGAGTTCCAGTTGGTCCTCGACCCCGAGTTCCTGTAAGCGGTTTGGCGACATTTTTTGGAGGCCATCAAGCCGGACGCGATATTGGTGCGCGCCAAAG
>JAPKDN010000937.1 GCA_028822575.1 Alphaproteobacteria bacterium
CGCCAACGGTGCATTTAACCCGCTCGTCGATGGCGGCGGCATAAACCACCGTCGCACAGCCATAGCTGGTGCCGTAGATCCCGATCCTAGTCTTATCGACCTCGTCTTGGATGCCGAGGAACGTTACTGCCGCAAGCACGTCCGCCATCCGCGAGAACGGCGCCAGACGACTACGGGCGCCGTCGCTCTTACCCCACCCCTTGTAATCAAAGGTCAGCACCACGTAGCCGGCCTCATTGAGGAGGGCAGCGTTGTCGGGGAGATAGAGATCCTTGACCCCGGTATAGCCATGACACAGGACGACGCCGGCCCGGACCTCGCCTTGCTTCAGATCATCCGGCAGGAACAGATCACCATCAAGCTTAACGCCCTCACTGTAGAATTCGATCGGTTTGCGCATGCTGCCCCCATTCGAGCCTAATCGGCCCAGGTCGCCATTAGCGACTATCGGATATTTCGCGGGCGACGCTATCGCCCGAGTGGTTCATCGTTAGACTACTCTTCACAATAATCCCAATGAAGACGCAGCGCGTCACATGGGGGATCAAACACGGGTCTATAGCGGGGGCGGCATGAGCGGAAAAACAGGATTCATCGGCCTCGGCGCCATGGGTGGGCCGATGGCGCTAAATATGATCAAGGCGGGCATCCCTCTGGTGGTCCACGACATCGACCCAGCCAAGGTCGAGACCCTGGTCACAGCCGGTGCTGAGAAGGCCGCATCAAGCCGAGAAGCCGCCTCCAGCTGTGATCGCACGATCTGTCTGGTCGAGACCACGGCCCAGGCCGAGACAGTGATTTGTGGCGCCGGCGGCATCATCGAAGGCGTCGAACCTGGCAATATAGTGTTGTGCATGTCGACGATCGATCCACTGGTCGCCAAACGCATGGCCGGGGAGTTAAACGCTAAGGGTGTCGCGATGCTGGATGCGCCGATCAGCGGCGGCACTCCCAAGGCCCAAGCGGGCACCTTGGCAGTCATCGTCGGCGGGGACGCCGAGACCTTCGCAAAATGCCAGGACATCTTCGACGCGGTGGGCGAGCATGCCTTCCACATCGGTGAGCAGGGCCAGGGCCTGGTGATGAAGTTGATCAACAACATGCTGGGCATCACCAACACCATCGTGTTGCTGGAAGGCCTGACCATCGGCGCCAAGTCCGGGATCGGGTTGCAAACCATGTATGACGTACTGAAAGTCAGCTCGGGCGACAGCGCCGCGGTTGACTTCCGAGTGCCGCGAATCATGTCGGGTGATTTCACGCCCGGCGGTACCATGGACATCGTCTACAAAGACCAAGAGCTGATCACCGCCTACGCAAAGGATATCGGCGTGCCGACCTTCATGGCCAATGTGAGCCAACAAATCTACCAGATGGCGCGCACGGCGGGTCTCAACAAGGAAGACTCAAGCGCCGTGATCAAGATCTATGAACAGCTGGCCGATGTCAGCGTCGTCGGGAGGAAATAGGACCATGGCAACCATCGTACTTATACACGGCGCATACCAAGGCGGTTGGATTATGCAGCCCACGGCGAAGGTGCTGCGCGCGGCCGGGCATACTGTCTACACACCGACATTGGATGGCTGCGCCGAACGCGGACATCAACTGCGGCCAGGCATCACCACGGAGACCCACGCCGACGAGATCGCCAATCTCTTGTATTACGAGGACATCACCGACGCGGTACTTTGCGGCACGAGCACCGGTGGCATGGTCATGGCCAAGGCCGCTGAAATGGCGCGGGACCGGATTGGCCGGGTTGTCTTCGCC
>JAPKDN010000938.1 GCA_028822575.1 Alphaproteobacteria bacterium
CATGGCCAAACGTTTCGCTTACTATTATTTACAGGTAAATTTTGGATCCGCCTGGGAAACCCTTGAACAATCCGAGTCTGTCGCGGTTCTCAACGCAGGACTGGCGGATCAACTGGCCTCTCCGATGGATGCACAAATTCGTCTGGTTGGCGCGAATTTCGACGCTGAATCAGAGCGTTGGGATTATGAACAGCTGTTCTACATCGACCAATCCAGCGTTGATTTTGGGATTTCGGATGAACCCGAATTTGAAGGCCCTGAGAGCGCTCGGGCCGAGAGCCCAGATCGTCATACGATAGGGGTGGTTGATCAATCCAGCACTCCGCGCCTCACCCCTATCACTGATCATGGAGATACGGGTGAGCGCGTGCCGGGACCTGAGCCCATGGATGAGCGAGAGGAAATCAACGCCCCCAAGGACACCCCGGCTCCAGACGAGGAAGTGGCGGCACCACCCTGGCTTAGGGAGCCATCGGCTGCGACCGACGACAATAGCGCACCACCGGGGGGCGACTTCGACGAGAACGACGAAAACCCAAACGCCGCGAATGACCAGGGATACACCGAAGACCCCGGGGTCTCAATGCCCTGGTTATGTGGACAATTCGACGCAGCCGACAACGACACCGAAACGTCGCGGTCGTTTCGTCCCAAAACCACACCACCGCGTCGCCGGGTCTCGGTCAGTAAGATCATTAGCATTGTTTTTGTCTTTCTGTTTTTGGCGCTCTTTATCGCGGTTGGCGCTCTGCTCTATCTGCAAAACTCCTTCGTGCTTGATGCTGCAGATAAATTAGGGATTGGCGAGTATCTTCGTTTGAGCACGATTGACCCAGCAGCCGTCTCTGACGAAACGAAGATGGCATCCAACTCAAACTCCTTGCCTCTGGTTGAGCCGCTGACGACCGGACAGGTTGTTCGCTATGTCGGCGTCGCGCCAGCTTTGCGCGGGCGTTGGTCACCTCGGAAATGCGGTACGACCTACATCGAGTTCGACGGCAATGGTTATAAACAGAGAATCAGTGGGCAGGGTGCCGCAGGAAAGACAAAGATAAGCGAGACTTTGGAGGACGACTTCGTTTTCTATCTCCGACGGTCCGTGGGAATGGTCGAGCATTACCGAAAAGTAACCGCGAACGACATTAAACTGGCCGGCACAACCACTGAAGGTGGCTTCATCGGCAGTGCCAATAAGGTGAAAATCTACAGCCGTTGCCCTTGATCCGATCCATTCTCAGAACAAAGTCGGTTCGCGTTCCTTATAGGGCTCGAGCAATGCCGGGTCGTCGTTCCCGACATTGCCAATCCGCGGTGACACCTGGAAGCCGCGAAGCTTCTCGTCTGTGAACGGTTTCAGCAACGCCAAAGCGCGCTCCGGATCACCGGTCAGCCAGATTTCGTGATCGCCGGGCTCAAGAATTACCGGCATGCGATGATGGATATGAGCGATTGACGCGGAGGCCGCGACGGTCGCGACGGTGTAGGTCTCGACAACCGCGCCACCCTCGCGCGGATCCAACCAACTTTCCCAAAGCCCGGCGAATGCGAAGGCGTCATCATTGGTCAAACATACCCGGTACGGCTGTTTCGTCTTGCCACAGACCCGCCACTCGAAAAAGCCGTCAGCGGGCACAAGACAACGACGGGTCCGAAAAGCTTCTCTGTACGCCGGCTTTTCAGCAATGGTCTCGGAGCGGGCGTTGATCATCTTGGCGCCACTGGACGCATCCTTAAACCATTTTGGCAGCAGCCCCCAGCGCAACAT
>JAPKDN010000939.1 GCA_028822575.1 Alphaproteobacteria bacterium
CGGCCACGTAGGCCATGGATTTCTTGTCGGAACTAAAAACAACGCTATCGCCTTTAACCTGCGTATAGGCTTTGCCCTCTTTGCCAGCGACGACAATCCGGGCGGGCGTTTTGGAGCCGTCGATTATTGACGCGCCGTAAATAACGCGTTCATCCCCGGCGGGAAACATTGTGTCGCCGTATTGAATTTGGGTATACACCTTGCCCGGCACGCCGTTGACCATCATGACCAACTTGTCGTCCGTCTTCGCCATGCAGGCCCAGGTCGCGCCGGAGGGGGACGCCATCAGCCGGCCCAAACGTCCGCAGCCTGGCCATTGTTTCTCGCCGACCACCACGTTCCACTGAGTGTCGCCCCCGACGTAGACCATTTCTCCTGGTTGGGCGGGCGATGCACGCAAGGTGCCTGGGGCAATATACTTCCAGGTCTTTTTGCTGATCGGCTCGTCGCCAGGAAGCAGGCGAATGCTTTCTTTTCCCGAGCCTTCCTTCGCAACGAATGCGAACAAATCACTGTCGGTCGCGTCGGTCTTTCCGCCCATCCGTACGGGTGATCCCGAACCAATGGAGTCGTAGGGTTTGCTGGTGACCAGCGTAATATTGGTCCCTTGGATCCGACCGCGACAAGCCACCATCTTCTCGCCCACCTTGGCGCGATAAGCGAAGTAGTCGCCCGCAAAAAGAAAATCCCAGATCCCGCGCTGCGCGGGTTTATCTTTAACGATGACACTGTCGTAATGCCCAAGTACCTTACCGTTGACCACGACATAATGTCGGCCATCCTTGCTGGCTTGATAGGCCAGGTGCGTCTTCGTTGCGTCCGAGCCGAACACCAGTCCGGCAATGGGCCACCCATCTTTGGTGATGGCATAAGGTGTCTGTTCGACGCCGTCGAGAACCACCATGCACTGTTCGCCTCGGGTGGCCACGAAAACATGGTGCTTGCCATCCTCACTAAAAAAGGGAGTCCCCCCGGCAATGGCGTCATACACACCCGGCAGCGCCTTTCCATTGAGATAGACTTGCCGTTTTTTCGTCTGCGGGTTAACACTCACAACAAGAACGCGATCACCCTCGGGGCTGACCTGAATCGTCGAGGGCACAATATTGCTGACCCGTCCAATTACGTCAGCCCTGGTCGGCGTAGCCAATGAGCAGTACAGAGCGATTGCGGTGAACAGGCAGGTTGTTGCGGTTCGACTCGTTCTCATCTGTTTGTTTTCCTTTTTCAATAGGCACCTTACGCTCAGACAGCCACTTTGCGTTGCGATGCAGACATCACCTCGGGAACATGTTTCACAAGCATGTCGACAATATCATCGGTCGTCTGGCCTTCACTGACAGCCGCGAAGTTCAAACCCATGCGATGCCGCATCACGGGATGCACGAATTTTCTCACATCGGCAAAGGTGACTTCGCTCCGTCCGGAGAGCCCAGCGTGTGACTTGGCCGCCAGCAGCAAGCCTTGTCCGGCACGAGGACCGCAGCCCCAACGCACCCACTGATTGACAAACTCGGGAGCTTCGTCGGTGCCAGGTCGGGTGGCACGCGCCAATCGAGCGGCATAATTGGCCACTTCAGGACTAACCGGGATGCCGCGCACTGCTTTCTGCATCTGGATGATATCCTCACCGCCAATGATGTGAGAAAGCTTCGGCAGCGATTCCAGTGTGGTCGATAACAGAATCTTTTCTTCTTCGCTGAGCGAAGGATAGTCGATCTTGATCAGGAACAGGAAGCGATCCAATTGCGCTTCCGGCAACG
>JAPKDN010000940.1 GCA_028822575.1 Alphaproteobacteria bacterium
TCATCACACAACGTCCGGCGGGGTTCTAAGGCGTAGCCGCGTGCGAATACGCCGGGAGCAGATATCAACAAAGACATTCAATAATGCCGTCACGAGGATCAAAGCCATTGCACGATCGATCCGGATATCGGCAATTGCGCTGTCGATATAGAAGCCGAGTGTGTGAATGCCCAAGATACCCAAAATCGCAGTCTCCCGCATAATCACTTCCCAGCGATAGAATAGAAATGCAAGAAACTGCCCATAAATCCTTGGCGTCACTTCAAAAGCGTAAAGATTGAGACCATGAGGCGCATCGACGCGCCGTTCCAACTCGTTCGAGTGTCGGCCAATCAAATGCCCAATGATGGCGCCATTATGCAGCGACAAAGCGACGATGGCGGGCAACATGGACGGCCCCCAAAGCTGCAAGAATATATAGGCCAGGATGTATTCCGGCGTCGACCGGCACACGACAAGGAAGCCATGTCCGATTGTCCGTCCGACCGGCCCAAAGAACCTCTCCGAGATGATCGGGTAAAATAATAACGCCAGAAAACCTGTTCCGATCAAGGCGATTTGCGTAAGTAGAATTGTCGCGACAATGCCGGGCAAAGCTTGGGTTGAGAACAGCATCCAACTCCAGTCACCCAGACTACTCCAAAAGGCTAAGTCGAATTCTTGCGCTGCCCGAACCGGTGCCGGCCAAATATCTTCACCAAAAAACCGTGCTACATGCACCCAATCGAACTGGCTGGTAGTCTCGGCGAGAGCAACCACGATTGCCGCGCCCACCACATAGACCCAGGCGATTTTCGGGCGCATCCAGAAACGGATGGTCGCGATAATCAGGAAGAACAGTATCAGCAACGCGGATGCTGCTGAGTAATACCCTTCACTGAAAAACGATTCGAGATAAAAGCCCATAGTTGGCAAACCAACGAACCCAAGAACTGCGCTCGACCGCAAACCACATTCAAGGCGGTAGAACGTGTAATTCTTCATATAGGCCCAGACATCGGGCAGTTTCGCATAGAAGAACGCCGTGATACGGCTGGTTCCCGCCGGTAATGTACGAACCGCGCGGAGATCCGCTTCTTCCAAAATTTCCGAATATACCTTGGCGCAAATCCCCGCATAAGGAATGGCGATGGCCAAGATGCCAGTAATCGGCGAAGGGCCGAACATTTGGATAAAGATCAGCGCCCAGAAAATTTCATGAATGGCGCGAATGAACGCACAGGCCCAGCGTAACGGCGCAAAATATTGGAAGAATGGCGCCAAGACAAAACCGAAGCCAGCACCGAAAGCCACACCGAGAACCGCAAATGCGATTGTTTGCAGAATAGCTTCACCCAATTGATCGATGGCGAAGAAATCCGGCGTCAAGAACCCAACAACCATCCGTTCGAATTCGGTCCATGGATCGAGCGTCGTGACCTCGATATCGGCAAAGATCAAGCAGAACAGCGCCACGCCGACGAAACCGAAACTCGCCCGAACACTTGGCGCGTTCAGGGTGTAGGTCATAACCCCGTGACCTCACCCCTGTAGAGCGGCATGAGGTCGCTACGCTTCATATTTGCAGCAGCAGAATCTAATACGATCCTGCCGTCGTCCAGCCCCACGATGCGGTCACAAAATGCCAAAGCCAGATCGACATCGTGCATCGCTAGGATCGTCGTATCGTATGCCGCATTAATGGAACCCAATACGGATTGCGATTGATGCTCATCGACAGAAGAGACCGGCTCGTCGCCAAGCAGTGCGTCGCCTTTGCGG
>JAPKDN010000941.1 GCA_028822575.1 Alphaproteobacteria bacterium
AATCGTTCGTCCAGCGTTGATAATCCGCATCGCGCGTCACCCGCTTCATAAGGTTGGGGGACGCAATGCCTTTCAGGTCCTTTGTCGCCGTGCCATCACGCATGGCCTTTAACGTGTCATACACTGCCTGCACCGCCGCGGAGAATGGCTGATGACCTTGGAGACAGATCCGAACGTTTCGGGATGACAGGTAATCGAGGTCCATCATTTCGGGGCCACCGCCGCCGCCGAGGATGAAGGGCAGTTTGATCGTAGCGGCCGCCTTGTCCAACTCGTCGCGGCTTTTCACGCCAACCAAGAAGATCGCGTCCACGCCAGCGGCTTCGTAGGCCTGGGCCCGGGCGATTGCGTCATCGATGCCGGTTACCGACGCCGCGCTGGTGCGCCCGGCGATTACCAATCCAGGATCCTTGCGACCTTCTAGCGCGCCTTTCATCTTGCCGAAACCTTCGGCGATGGAGAGCAGTTTGGTCTGGCCAACAGCGCCGAAAGGTTGCGGCAGGTCAGTGTCTTCGATTGACATCCCGGAAATGCCCGCCATCTCCAATTCCTCGACTGTCCGTTTGACGTTCAAAGCGTTGCCATAGCCATGGTCGGCATCGACCATCAGCGGAATCTCGGAGGCTCGATTGATCCGTTGTGCCTGTTGAGCGAATTCCGACAAGGTCAGAACAATCAAATCGGGTGCGCCAAGAACTGTGAACGATGCGATCGAACCCGCGAACATGCCGATTTCAAAGCCGATATCCTCGGCGATCCGGGCGGAGATTGGGTCGAATACCGAACCGGGATGGACACAGCGGTCACCATCTAAAACGGCGCGGAAGCGTTTGCGGCGATCACTAAAACGCATGATGAATCTCCTAATTCGGGGTCAAGCTGGCGGTCATCGGGGCGTTGGGATCAACTTCGGCCTGCGGAAACACCACCATCGACCATATAAACACCGCCAGTACAGAACGAGCCATCTTCCGAACCAAGGAACAGCATCAGCCGCGCAACCTCCTCGGGTTGGCCATAGCGGCGGAGCGGCGTGGTCTCGGCCATCGGCTGGGCGTTACCGCGGTTAGGATGGATGACGTCCTCAAGCCGAGTGATCATGTCGGTGTCGATAGGCGAGGGGTTGACCGTATTGACTCTGATTTTGTCTTTGGCCCCTTCCATAGCGCCGGAGCGCATCAGGCCAATCACCGCGTGCTTGCTAGCGATATAGGGCGAAAGTCGCGGTACCGCGCGAATACCAGCGGTCGACGAAGTGATGACGATCGAGCCGCCACCTCGCTTGGCGATCTCTGGCATGGTGTATTTCAGGCCGAGCCAGACCCCTCGGACATTGACGGACATGACCTTGTCGAAATCCTCCTCGTCCTGGTCGGGGATGAGCGCGATCTTGCCTTCGATGCCGGCGTTCAAGAGTGTGACGTCGACACCGCCAAAGCGCTCCACGGTCTTCGCAATATAGGCTTTGACCTGCTCCGCTTTGGTCACGTCCGCAGCCATGTAGGCGCATCGGTCATCGCCGATGGAATGAGCAAATGTCGCAAGCGCGTCTTCGTTCAGATCAACTAGCATTACCTTGGCGCCTGCGGCCGTGAAGAGCCGCGCCGCCGCCTGGCCGATACCGCCGGAACCGCCGGTGATAATCGCTACCTTATTGTCGAGCTTGCCCATAATGCATTCTCCTGTCGGAATATAGGTTCCCCGCATTCAGACGGCTCGGCGAGGCGCTGGCAAGTTGGGAGCGGCAATGGTGCAACT
>JAPKDN010000942.1 GCA_028822575.1 Alphaproteobacteria bacterium
CACTCGATAGGATTGCGCTTGGCAAGGAGGTTACGGCTTACGAATACCTGCGGGCGTTGGACGCGGTGGGTGAAATTAGGAACGATGTCTACGAGGCCATGCGTGGCTACGACGCGCTCATCGTTCCGCCCGCAACGGGCGAGGCGCCGATCGGCTTCAAGACGACTGGAAGCCCTGTCTTCCAAGCTCCTTGGTCGCTGTTAGGGATGCCCGGACTTTGCCTCCCTATGCTCAAAGGTCCGGCGGGCATGCCTTTCGGTATTCAGTTGATGGCGCGTAAGGGTGATGATGCACATCTATTCCGCGTCGCCAAATGGGTGGAAACGAAAGCGGAAGCAATCGCGTGAGTGAATTGCGGACGGACCAACAACGCCTCTGGGACGCGCATATGGAAATGGCGGTCTTTGGGGCGACACCGAAGGGTGGCATGGGCCGTCTCGCGTTGACCGATGATGACAAGAAAGCGCGCGACCTATTCGTTCAGTGGTCGAAGGAAGCAGGGTGTGAGGTGCGCGTCGATGTGGTTGGTAATATCTTTGCACGGAGGCTGGGCACCTGCCCAACTGCTGCACCGGTGATGACGGGTAGCCATTTGGACACGCAACCCCTTGGTGGTCGTTTTGACGGTATCTTAGGAGTGTTGTCCGGATTGGAGGTCGTGCGAACCTTCAACGATAGGGGCGTCCAACATGAGCGTTCCATTGATGTCGTATGCTGGACTGACGAAGAAGGTTCCCGTTTTGGCGCTGGCTGCGTCGGCTCGAATGCGTTTATCGGCAAACGCAGTGTCGTTGATACGTTGGCGATGTTGGATGCGGTTGGTAATTCGATCGGTGATGAATTACAGCGGATTGGCTATGCGGGTTCTGAAGAGGTTGGCGGGTTCGAGATAGATAGCTTTTTTGAAGTTCACATAGAACAGGGTCCGATCCTGGAGAGTGCGGGCCTGCAAATCGGCGCCGTCGAGGGTGCTCAGGCATCGACTGGTTACATGGTGACGGTAACAGGTGAGGAGGGACATGCAGGCACTTTGCCGATGATAATGCGCAAGGACGCCATGCATGGTGCCGCGCGAATGATCGATGCGGTCGACAACGTTGCGTTCGATTTCGATCCGCATCCGGTGATTACCGTTGGGCACCTTCGGGTACGACCGAATTCACGGAATACAATACCAGGTCAGGTGATTTTTTCCATCGATAGTCGTCATCCCGATAACGATGTCCTGGCGGAGGCAGGCCGGATGATGAAAACAGCGTGCGAGGTGATTGCCAATGAACGCGGCCTCGGACTCGATATCCAACAGACTAGCCATCGGGATGCGGTAACCTTCGATCCTGCCTGTGTCCAAGGGGTACGTGATGCCTCTGATCTTATTGGTATTCCTAGTATGGATATTTTTTCGGGCGCCGGTCACGATGCCATCAATCTTTCGCATGTCTGCCCTTCCGGCATGATCTTCATCCCGTGTGAAGACGGTATCAGCCACAACGAATTGGAGAATGCGCGGCCAGAAGATTTGACCGCTGGAACCAATGTGTTGATGCATGCACTTCTGCAACGGGCGGGCCGTGTCTGAAAAGCAGCGGAATTGGCCAATATTCAAACCAATTTTCTGCCGGGAGACCGCTGTATCGCCTATGACCATATGGCGGTGGGCAACGTCGTAATATTTTTCCATGGGATTGGCGGCAATCGCGTGAATTGGTGGGACCAATTAGCAGCCTTTGCGGAAAGATTACACGCCGTGGCTTGG
>JAPKDN010000943.1 GCA_028822575.1 Alphaproteobacteria bacterium
TTCGGCTTTCTTTGCGGCGACCAACTCGGCATGAGTTACTGTGACTCGCTTGCCTTGACGAAGCACAAGGCGGGCTCCGGAATACGGCTGATTCTCATCGCCGTTATAGCCAGTGCGGTACGCGACGTGCAGTTTCTTCACTGGCGTACACCAGGCACCACCACGCAAGACGGGGATTCCGCGATCGCGAGAGGTTTTTAAATGGTAGTTCACCTTTCCGGTGAACTCTTCGGCGTAGTACCCGGCGCAATACTCGCTGGCGTTACCGAACATGTCGTGAATTCCCCAGGCGTTGGGCTGGTAGCGGCCGATGTTGGCAAATCCATGCGCCGTTCCGTCATCGATCTCACGATGAGCGAAGATGAAATGAACTTCTTCGTGTGCATTGAAGAGACTTCGATCGGCAAAGTTGGCGAACTGGCCGAGCTTTTCGATCGGTGCAGGCAGGCCTGCTTTGGAACCAGCACGGGCGGCATATTCCCATTCGGCTTCGGAAGGTAGATCATAGATCCAACCCTCGGGAGCCTTCTTCTTGTGAATCTGTTCGAGTAAAATTTCGACGCGGAGAGCGCCAGCGGGTTGCATCGGTTGGCGACCGTACGTAAACGAGCCGCCCGCATTCATTCGCTCTGTTGATGTATCAAGCCGTGTGAGTTCGAACTTGCTGATCCAGAACCCTCTGTCGATCGCGATCGAAACGGGCTGGGCATCGTAAAAATCAGGATCGCCCATCACGTACTTACCCGGCGGACACCAGATGAAATTCATGCCATCCGGAGCGAGCCATTCATCACCAGACTCGACGCCTTGCGTAAGCTTGGCCGGGCTAGAGATCGGCCGTGAAGGCTTTCCACGTAGAACGACAGGCTCTTCGGTTTCTGCAGACACATAGGAAGTTTTTGTAAACGCATCGCGGAGATTCGATTCAGGCCTCTTGAGCCACGTAATGAATTGAGCGGCAAGTGAATCGGCGTCACTTGCCGATTTGTTGACGACCGCCAATCCGCCTCTGTGGTTGCTGCCGACGATTCCACGGACGGCACTGTGAAACGCCTTTCGAGAGTTGTCGTCCGCGTTTTGAAGATCAAACAGAAGTACGTTGTGGCGAGCAACATTCTTGTTTTGCAGATGATTGATCAAATCCTGTGCGACCAGGCTCTCCGAGGACAACTGCCATTTTCCGTCACGATGTTCAGCGATCCCACGGTAATAAACCACGTTGAAACCGTTGTGTGGAATGCTGGCGAGGGAGTCTGAGATATTGCCTTCCGAGATCAGAAAGCCGCGTTTCTTCAACGCTGCTTCCAGCTTGGTATCTTCGTTTCCGATCAGCAGCGCTCGCCGGAACTCGGTTGTCTCGGCACCGTTGAGGGTGGTGGCGACGAAGAAGAACCAAATCAAGAATGATCGCGCAAAGGCGCAAAGACGCGAAGTTAACATGTGTCGTTGAGTCATTTGCTTTTAACCTCTGCTCGCGATTTTATCCAAGCAGTTCAGGGCACGGACCCGTTTGCATCGCGACTTCGTCCAAATCAGGATCGAGTCGACCGAACGTATCCTGCGGCGCACCCGCTGCGTGAAGGAGCGTGGAGTAGAACGATCCCACCGTGCGGTGCCCCGGTTTTCCGTAGCCGGGGTAATTGATGTACTGCCCGCCGAGCTTTAAACGTCCGCCAAGATTGCCGACCAGCAACATGGGCCATTCCATCCCAGTTGAATGATGTGTGTCCGGCGCGTCGCTCATGTAGATGATCA
>JAPKDN010000944.1 GCA_028822575.1 Alphaproteobacteria bacterium
GTTCGCGTGGTATTCCGACTTCGGCGGCGTCGTAATGCATGGCGTAAAAATAATAGACGTGCCGGTCTGACGCCGATGTTTCCCGCAGCGGGCGTATGCCACGCAAAGACTGGAGGCGACGGTCAAGATAAGTCGCTAAACGTTCGCGGGGTACCGTCAAAATTTCGAGCTTTTTAAGTTGCTCTCTTGCTACGGCGGCTTCCATCTCTGTCATGCGCATGTTGCCGCCGAAAGTGTTGACGAGATTGGTGATTTGCAGATCGGCCGCGACTGCTTCGCCATGGTTGCGGATGAGCTGCAATCGCTGTGCCAGTTCGTCATCATTTGTGACCATGACGCCGCCCTCGCCGCATTGTATCGTCTTATGATAGTTCAGGCTAAAACCACCAATATCACCGAACTGGCCAAGCCATTGGTTGTCTAGGCGGCCGCCGGGCGCCTGGGCAATGTCCTCGATCACTTTCAAGTCATGCTTGCGTGCGATGCTCATGATCGCCGGCATGTCCGCAGGGTGACCGAACAAATGAACGGCGATTATCGCCTTTGTCCGCGGCGTAATTCGAGCCTGGATCGACACGGGATCAATGCAGCATGTTCCCGGATGGATGTCCGCAAACACCGGGACGCCCCCATACATCAGCACGCAAGTCGCCGTAGCCTGCATTGTATAGGGTGGAACGATCACTTCGTCACCGGGGCCAATGCCCAGCGCGCCAATGGCCGCAATCAGGCCTGAAGTCAGTGAATTGAAGCTCACCGCATGCTTCATCTCGAATTGGTCTGCCCATGCGGTTTCCAGCTTGCGCACTGCGGGACCGCCGAGGAAATCGGGGCCTGCTACGCCGCGAAAAGCGGAAAGAACGCCTGTATCCAAAACCTCGTTGACGGCCCGCTTTTCTTCCTCGCCGATGCTGCTGTGTTCGGGCCAAAACTGATCGCAAACCGGTTCGCCGCCCAGCAAGGCCAATGCCGATTGTGTCATAATTACTGCTCCCGCTTATAGATTGTGGATGGCACGGATCAATCGGCCATTTGGTCAAGCGATCGTAAGGACAACTCAAGCGCGGCGCGCCCGTCGCGCGGCCCGCACACCGTATTCTTGCCTACTGCAATGCTCTCGACAAGATCGTCAACAGCGTACCCAATCGCGTCGGCCAATCCTGTTGGTTGGCTTGTGGGTTCCGTTTCAAGCTGTCTGAACCAGTGTTTTGGGCGCATATCCGCGATGCCAAATACTTGCATCGCGTGGCCAAGATCGCCGATTAAGAGGCGTCCTTCGGTACCGATGATGTCAACGTCAAAGATGTTAACGGGTCGGCCTCCATCGCACGCCGCCACTCGACTCGAGAATTTGGCGCACGACCATGTTCGGCTTTGAAACGCGGCAAGACGCGGGTCACACCGACTTTCCTATCCGAAGGATAAACATTGTCCTCCATGTGCATCTTCAGCCCGGCGACAAAATTCTGGCGGGCGCGCTCATCGCTTGCAGCGCGTGGCATCATGTTGTGGGCAAAGGGCTCTTTCATGGCAGGCTCCTCGGGTTCCCGAACGGCGCGGGTCAACCAAGGAACTGTACCGGAAATTCGGCGTGCGTCACAAAGCAGTTGAAACGTATCGCTCGACTTGGCCACTGGTCTGAATACGCCGGTGGCGCCATGGAGCCAGCTATCTTCTAGGAAGCACACGCTGCTCCTGGCGGATCCCGAGCGAATCAATCGCGTTCGCACATTGGCGCACTCTGCAGGTCGAC
>JAPKDN010000945.1 GCA_028822575.1 Alphaproteobacteria bacterium
GCCGTGGTGGGACCGAGCCGACGGTATCCGATGCTAATCTCGTTCTTGGCAGGTTGCCCGACTCCCTGATCGGTGGCGCCATGACCTTGGATGTCGCGTTGGCCAGCGCGGCGATCCAACCGGCGGCAGATCGACTGGGCTTTACCGTGGAAAAAACAGCTCATGGAATCTTGGGGATTGTCGTCGCCAACATGGTGCGAGCGGTGCGGACGATCTCGGTTGAACGTGGGCATGATCCCCGCGACTTCTCGTTGATGGCCTTTGGTGGCGCTGGCGCCTTGCACGCGGGGGACGTCGCCCGTGAGTTGGAGATGCGTGAGATCATCGTCCCCCCTGCCCCCGGTATTCTTTGTGCCCAGGGCCTGGTGGTCTCGGATCTGAAAGAGGACTTCGTCACCACCAGGCGATTGCCATATAACGATGACGCGCTGATCGCCATGGCGAATGACCTAGCAGGGCTGCGTGCGAGGGCCGAGGCATGGTTCGCGGACGAGAACGTTACGGCCGGCGACCGGTCGCTGCGTATTGCTTTCGACATGCGCTATGTCCGCCAGAATTTCGAGCTGACGGTGCCCTGGGTCGAGATCGAAGGTGACGATATGCCGGATATGGCGTCCCTGGATATTTTGCGCGGTCGGTTCTACGAACTTCACGAACGAACCTACGGCCATTACACCGAGACCGATCCAATCGAGATCGTGAATATTCGTCTCGCCGCCGTGGGTCGAACCGCGCCGAAACAAAAGGCGTCCCCGGCTTCGAGGAGCGAAACGCCGCCAAGTTCAACCGGCTCGCGGGCCGTCTGGTTCGAGGCGGAAACAGCGGTTGAGACTCCGGTCTATGAACGCTCGACTTTGCTCGCTGGGCATACGATACGCGGTCCGGCAGTGGTCGAGCAGTTGGACGCCTTGACGATCATTCACCCGGGCGATCTGGCCAAGGTCGACGGCCATGGCAATCTAATTATCGACGTGGGAGCCTGAGCCATGAGCATGAACGTCCCAAGCCCCGATCCCGTGACCACGGAGATTATGTCCAACGCATTGCAATCCGTGGTCGACGAGGCCTTCATCGCGCTGATGAAAAGCGCCTATTCGACCAATATCAAGGAACGCCACGACCATTCCTGCGCCATTGTCGACAGGCACGGCAAGCTGGTGACGCAAGCCTATAACAGCATCCCTGTGCATGTCGCCTCGGTGCTAGGGCAGATGGAAGCTTTGCTAAAAAAATATAATAGCTCAGAAATCCATGAGGGTGACATCTTCGCCGCCAATGACCCGCACGAGGGCGGTGGTACGCATCTGCCCGATGTAAGTCTAGCCAAGCCGGTCTTCGTCGATGGCGAATTGCTGGGGTTTGTCTGCAACATCGCCCACCACGCGGATATCGGCGGAATGTCGCCCGGCTCCATGGCCGGCGGGATGAGCGAGATCTATCAGGAGGGCCTGCGGATCCCAGTGATCAAACTTTTCCGTCGCGGCAAACTTGATCAGGACTTGTTCGACATTCTGCTGTTGAACGTAAGGGTGCGCGAGGAGCGGCGCGGCGACTACAACGCCCAATTCGCCGCGCTTCATCTTGCCGAACGCCGATTGCTAGGGATTGCAGCCAAGAATTCAGCGGCGCTGGTCGCCAAGGTGTTCGAGGAGATCATCTCGCGAACCAACCAGCGGATGCGAGACGCTATCGCTGGCATTCCAGATGGCGTCTACACCTTCGAGGACGTCATGGATGACGACGGGCGGGAG
>JAPKDN010000946.1 GCA_028822575.1 Alphaproteobacteria bacterium
ATACTGATCCGGGGCACATTTTTTGGGTTGGCAGGACCTCATATGGGGAATTCCGTTAAAAACCTCTCGCGAAACACTTTGGGATGGACAATTCGTCCTACGGAATGTCCCATTGCTCCGTAATATTTTGGCTTTTGGCTCCTGGGAGGCAAATAAAATGACGCGCCGTTCCTTTCTATCGAAGACAAAGGCACGAGCTGGCCATGCCGCCTTGTTCGTCGTGAGCCTAGTTTTTCTGTCGTCGGTCGGTGGGACGACGGTCGCATCCGGCGTGATGGCGCCGATAAATGGGCTGGCTTCCATTCCCATCTGCGCGGCGCCGCGCGTTGACAAAATAGCCATCGCCGCGACGTCAAACGCCGCCGGTTCTCGAAGTATCATCTATGGGTCTCGGGACGTCGTCGAGTTTTCGATCCCGGATGGAGGTAAGAGCACGGCCGGCAGTACCCATGAAATAGCCTTCGCGCCTGACGGGAGCACATGGGTCACGCAACAGGCCCAGGCCCGACTGGTTCATATGAACAGTTCGGGCGACATGACATTTCACGACCTCCCAACGGGGAGTGGGCCGCACGGTATCGGATTCGATCCGGCAGGGCGACTTTGGATTACGTTGGAATTCGCCAATGAGATCGTGCGGATCGGGCCAGATGGCGAGATCGTCGAGCGATATCGAGTTCCTTTGGCCGGCGCGGGGCCGCATGGCCTCGCTGTGGCGCCCGATGGTCGAGTTTGGTGGACAGGCAAACAAGGCGGCGTGGTTGGTTACTTAGACCCAAAAACCGGGCGCATGGAGGTTTTCCCGCTCGATGAAATGGATTCGAAGCCGATCTACATATCGCTGGGTCCGGATGGCAATATGTGGTTTACCGAGCTAGAAACTGCCACCATCGGTCGGGTTACGCCGGATGGGCAGGTCACATCGTTTAGACTTCCCAACGCCGACGCGAGGCCAATCGCGGTATTCGCCGGCCCCGGTGGAAAGCTCTGGTTCACGGAGGAGGCTGGCAATGCCTACGGGTCGATCACCACCGATGGCGCGATCACGGAATACCCGACCGGCGTCGAGAACGGAAAATTGGCGGCGGGCGCGTTCGATCGTAACGGTGATTTGTGGATCCAATTTTTCCAACCGGACATCATCCAGAGGATCTCAACGGACGGGACGGTGACCACCTATCCGCTCGCGACGCCGGGAGCCGGCCAGCATAGAATTCACGCCGGTCCTAAAGGCCGGATGTGGTTTACCGAACTCGCGACAAACAAGGTTGGTTATGTCGTCGCGAAATAGAGAGGTCTAGCTACCGTCGGGTGGACCCGCTCACCGGTTCATCATCCAGGTCCATAGCGGCCGCGCTTAACCGGAACATTGAGTTGCAATAATGCCGAGGCTACTCTGGAGCCTTGTTAGACTGAAGTCGATGAATGCTATTATTTTTTGCGGATCAAAGCCTTGCAGCTGACGTTGAATAAGAGACGGTGGAAATCTAGATTTTGAGCCTTATCGGCGATGTATTGGGATTCGTAGACGAAGTATATAGTGAACTTTTAGAACAAGAAAAATTAACTTTGAAACGCTTCTTGGAGACGGAAACCCTGGCGGGTTTGATTTATAACGCTGCGTGGGAACTCTTATTAGAAAACATTTCGCATGAAAAACCCGCGCCTTTTAAAAATCCAAAATCTTCTCACTTGACCGCTATGATACTCAATGAGAGCACATAATCCCGCTCCCATTGCTCGCCTAGAT
>JAPKDN010000947.1 GCA_028822575.1 Alphaproteobacteria bacterium
GCAGAAACTATGGATATCTATGCGCCGCTGGCGGAGCGGATAGGTATCCAGGATATTCGGGACGAGCTTGAGGATCTGGCTTTTCGGGAATTGAACGCCAACGCCTATTCCACCATCGTCAGCCGGTTGGACAATCTTACCGCCGAGGGGGGCGATATCATCGAGGAAATCGCTACGGAACTTACTGAGACATGTAAGGCGGCGGGTCTGGTAGCGGCCATAACTGGGCGCAAGAAATCGCCGTACTCGGTCTGGCTGAAGATGCAACGCAAGAGCATGCCAATCGAAAAATTGTCGGATATTGTCGCGTTTCGCCTGATCGTGCCCAGTGCGGCAGATTGCTATAGTGCGCTCGGTATTATTCATGGCGCCTATTCGGTGATCCCGGGCCGTTTCAAGGATTTCATCAGTACCGAAAAGCCAAACGGCTACCGATCACTGCATACTGGCGTTATTGGGCCGAAGCGACAACGTGTTGAAATCCAGATCCGCACCAAGGAAATGCACGAGATCGCAGAACTCGGGGTTGCGGCGCACTGGGTCTACAAACAGGGTGAATCAGGAGCGACCGAAGGGCGTCAGTACCGCTGGTTGCGCGAGCTCCTTGAAATTCTCGAACAGGCCTCGGGCCCGGAAGAGTTTCTCGAGCACACCAAGCTTGAGATGTATCAGGATCTGGTGTTTTGCTTCTCCCCAAAAGGCGACCTGATCTCGCTCCCCAGGGGCGCCAACCCAGTGGACTTCGCCTATGCGGTTCATTCGGAGATCGGCGATACCTGCGTCGGCGCGAAGATCAATGGACGCCTAAGGCCTCTGACCACTGAGTTGCGCAACGGTGACCAGGTTGACATTTCGACCTCCAAGAACTCTAAGCCATCGCCCACCTGGGATCAGTTTGTCGTGACTGGCAAGGCTAAGGCTGCAATCCGCCGGTTCGTTCGGCAACAAAAACGCGAGCAGTTCTTTCATCTCGGCAAGGCGTTGCTGCAGAAGGTTCTACGTCAGGAAGGGGTTCGTTATTCGGAAAAGCTGATCACCCAGGCGCTGGAACCTTTAGCGTACGGGCATACGAAAGACCTTTTGGCCGCCGTGGGCGAAGGAATGCTGACTGGCCGAGAGGTGCTGTATGCCGCGATGCCAGATCGCCAACGCGAGACGGTAGACGGTGATAATGTTGTGCCGCTCGACCGTGAGCGAAAGCAGAAACCAAATGGTGCCTCGACAATCCCCCTGAAGGGGCTGATCCCTGGCATGGCCGTGCACTATGCCCGCTGCTGTCATCCCCTACCGGGAGAAAGAATTGTTGGTATTGTCACGACGGGCAAGGGTTTGACGGTTCACATCATCGACTGCGAGACCCTGGAGGGCTTTCAGTCGATGCCAGAACGCTGGCTGGATGTCGCCTGGGACCTGGAAGAGGTTGGGCCGAGGCATATCGCCAGGCTTGGCGTGATCCTGTTGAACGAGCCGGGGAGCCTGGGCGGCCTGTCTACGACCATCGGCAAGAACTCGGGCAATATCGTGAATTTGAAGATTGTCAACCGATCCTTGGATTTTTTCGAGATGCAGGTTGATATCGAGGTTGGTAATGTTCGGCACATGACAAATATAATCGCGGCCCTCAGGGCGACGCCGCTGATCACATCGGTGGAACGCGCCCGGGGATAGCGCCGCATGGATGGTGAGGCTAAACGATGGGCGCCGCGAGGGTGATGGCATGGACGCAAAAGTGGGAGACCGTTTCATGT
>JAPKDN010000948.1 GCA_028822575.1 Alphaproteobacteria bacterium
GGCCTTCGTAACCCTGATTTCGCCGCGCTCGCCCGTTCTTATGGCGCCAATGGCGAAACCGTGGCCACTACCGAGGAGTTCCAGCCGGCTTTCAAGCGGGCCTTGGCGGCTAATGTGCCAACGGTGATCGAGATCAAGATCGATCCCGAGGCGATTACCCCGATGACGACACTCACCGCGATTCGTGAGGCGGCCCTGGCAACGGCGGCCAGGTGAGGGGGGCTTGTCCGCAATTGCACCCAAGAATTGGATCGAGCGCCTAATCGCGATAACCCGGATCGATCTCGTCTATCAATCGCCTGAATGCCTCGAATTCCAACGCGCCTGGTACGCAGGCGCCAAAGCCCGTCGCAAAATCCTCCGCGCCCTTGACCGAAAACGTGGCCGCCTGTTCTGACGGCTTGGCGAATCCGCCGGCGCCATTGGCCATCACCTGTACCTGACAAGCGCGGTCAAGCCGGTACAT
The DNA here is from genome assembly GCA_028822575.1 of Alphaproteobacteria bacterium. The sequence continues at coordinate 467 of JAPKDN010000948.1, forward strand.
CCACATGAAAGCCTCGGCCACGGTTTCGCCGACGCTCAGCAGGCCATGATTACGCAGGATCATCGCTTTGTTGGACGGTCCCAGACTGGCGGCCAGTCGCTTGCGCTCGCTGGTATTGTGGTCGCCACTGGCGCCCTCGAAATCGTGGTATGAGAGGCAGCCGTGGAAGCCGAGTGCGAAGATGTTGTGCTCGATGAGGCCTTCGGCTGCCGCAGCAACCGCCATACCAGGCAGGCTGTGGGTATGGATCACGCATTTGGCGTCGGTGCGGCCCATGTGGATAGCGCTGTGTATCACGTAACCCGCCCGATTTATCGGATGCGGACTCTCGCCGATCACATTGCCGTCTAGATCGATCTTGATCAGGGCCGAGGCTTTGACTTCTCCCAGGCGAAGGCCAAACGGGTTGATTAGAAAGTGATGCTCCGGGCCGGGGACGCGCATCGTTGAATGAGTGTTGATGGAATCTTCCCAGCCGAGATGTGCGTTGATTCGGAACAAGCACGCAAGATCGACCCGCAATGCCCATTCTTGATCAGAAATATCGTTAAGTTTCATCGGCACTCCATCCACAAATACGCGTCCGCTAGCGCCTTACGCGAAGCCTCCCCTGAGGACTATGCCGTCGGGTCGCCGGATACACGGACCACCAGCTTGCCGAAGTTCTTACCCTTCAAGAGCCCCATGAAGGCTTCCGGCGCGTTCTCGATCCCGTCGACGAAGTCTTCCTTGTATTTAATGTCCCCGCTTTGGACCCAGGCGCTGACATCAGTCAGGAAATTCTTGAAACGCTCGGCGCGGTCTGAAACAATAAATCCTTGTAATTTCAACCGGTTGGTCAAAATAGAGCGCATCAATTTGGGCTGCATGTCTGGCCCCGGAAACTCCCCGGTATGGCTGTACCGCGAGATCAGACCGCAAACCGGTATCCGCGCGAAAGGATTAAGAATCGGAAAGACGGCGTCGAAGGTCGCACCGCTGACATTCTCGAAATAGACATCAATTCCATCCGGGCAGGCCGCTGCGAGATCCGCGTCCAAGGTCTTACTGTAATGGCTGACACAGGCATCCAGGCCCAATTCGCCAGTGACAAAATCACATTTTTCTTTAGCGCCGGCGACACCTACCACTCTGCAACCCTTGAGCTTGGCGATCTGACCGACCGCCGAGCCAACCGCGCCCGATGCCGCCGAGACCACCACTGTCTCGCCTTCCTTTGGCTCGCCGATGTCCAACAGGCCGACATAGGCCGTCATACCAGGCATCCCGAGAATGCCAACCG
>JAPKDN010000949.1 GCA_028822575.1 Alphaproteobacteria bacterium
TACCCGCCGACAGGGAGAGCACGCGACTGCCCGGCGCCAAACGCTCCGTAGGCACAAAGACCCAGTCGCCGCGACCGTCGGACGTCACCTCGCCAATAACCTTGCCGCCATCGAGAATTCGAACCTTGGTGTTGGCCCGCGCCCGTCCCGCGATTACGGTATTTCCCTCATGGTCTACACGCACGACGTCGAAAGTCGGCGAAAACCGATCAGTTATAGCCTCCGTGGTCGCCTTGAGTTGGTCGCCAGGCACCTCAACATCCAACGCTTTATCGGGCACGGAGGGCTTGACTGCAGCGGTGTCGGATCGAGACGTGACGGGCGCTTGCGCCGCCTGTTCCAGCGGACCGTACTCGGCCATAAAATAGTTTAACAGTACCGCCACGACGACCACGATTGCGCCTACGACGCCGATAATGGTGGTACGAGAAGTCATCTGCGGTCGGCTCCTTCAATGTTTGCAGACAATAAACCCAGCGCTGGGCGCGATGCAATGACCGACACCAACCGACCGGCGGGTTCTATACTCTCGTAATGCCGGGTTGACCCGGGGTGGCGGTGATGAAATAGACTAAGGCATGAGCAAACGTACATCTATCTGCGTTTTCTGCGGTTCGGCCTCGAATGTCGCGGAAATATACAAACAGTCCGCCATGGACCTTGGCACCGTCCTAGGCGAGGCCGGCATAGACCTGATTTATGGCGGTGGGCATGTGGGACTGATGGGAATAGTCGCCGATGCCGCTCTTGCCGCAGGAAGCAGGGTAACAGGCATCATCCCCCGCTTCCTGCACGAGTGGGAGGTCGCGCACGAAGGTCTGGACGAACTCGTAATCACCGAGACCATGCATGAGCGCAAACAGCTCATGTACGACCGCGCCGACGCTTTCGTGACCCTTCCAGGCGGCCTCGGCACCTTCGATGAGACCATTGAGGTGATTACCTGGACCCAATTGGGTTTGTTAAAAAAGCCGGTGATCCTTGTGAACGTGAACGATTATTGGACCCGGTTCCTGGACCTGATCCAATTCTCGATCGAGCAGGGCTTCGCCAGACCCGAGCACGCGTCAATTCTAACGGTCGTGGATACACCCGCAGATGTCCCAGGTCAGATCGGCGCTGTGCCAACCCTACCCTCTCTAGCTGAGAAATGGACTTAGGCTAGCTATGACTAGGTGCTCCACCGCCGTTGCGAAGCCCAACGGCGGCGTCTACAGCGAGGCATTGAAGAGTTTGGGTGTGAACCTCCTGGTGCAAGATGCGCTGACGTCGGTTGCCCTCCAAGTCGAAGTTCTTGAGGAATAGTAGGTCTATTCAGACGCCGACTTCGCGATCATGCGGCACCAAAGCGACGAATGGATGCTACATGCCGACCATACCTATCACGACAATCCTCTGCTCCGCCTGACCGGCGGCGGCACGATGCGCGGTGTCGGTTGGGAACTTTGGCCTTTTGGGATCGACCCCGACGCCGCAGCCAACCGAGCGCGAGCGCGCGGCGACACAATCCTCGCCGAAGCGCCTGATAAACCGCATGTTTTAAGCGAGAGCTAATTGATTGATCCGGATGGCTATGTCTGGGTGCCCAGGGTTCTGCAGACAGATTAACGACGAATTTGGTGCGATTAGGGCCGATGGTCCCACCCCCGCCCCATGGCATCAACGACTCGAAAGATCAAACACGCCTTTCCCCGACCGTGACATCTAGATTACCATACGTGCCGCAGGGAAACACGAGACCGTGGAG
>JAPKDN010000950.1 GCA_028822575.1 Alphaproteobacteria bacterium
AATACCGAGACGGATTTGAAGGCCCGCTTCACGGCGGGCCTTCTTCCTTTCACAGCATCCCAATGGGAATGCTGAAAATAAGTTCCTTTGGGGTCGAGATGGCAAGAAAACCGAACTACGGATTTGAGCGCCGAGAGCGCGAAAAAGCCAAGGCCGAGAAAAAGGCGGAGCGCTTGGCCGCCAGGCAGAAGGAACGCGAAAACGGAGACGGGACGGAAGCCGAACCTGGAACGGAGCCCGATGCCGGAACCGCTACGGATCCTGAATAGCCTTAATTCTGTTTAGTCACAACAACCAACCATTACCCTTACGTCGCCAAGGTGTCGACGCAAGCACCTCGGCGGTCGTTACCCAATCTTAGACGACAAACCACCATCAACCGGCATGATCAGGCCAGTGATGTAGTTGGCTTCGTTAGAGGCTAGGAACACCGCCGCGTTTGCCACATCCCACGCCGTTCCCATGCGCCGCGACAGCGGTACACGGTCGTGCCTAGCTTGGCGTACGACATCACGCTCCACGTTTTGCTCACGCGCGCGTCTTTCGATCGCCATGGGTGTGTCCATCAGGCCAGGAAGAATTGCGTTTGCGCGCACACCAAATTCGGCGTTCTCCATGGCCAAATGATGAGTCATGGTGTTCACTGCGCCCTTACCCGTCTTGTATGTAATCGTGTTGTGCGCGCAGGTCGACGCGATGGACGAAATATTGATGATCACCCCCGAGCGCTGATCGCGCATCACCGGTAAAACGTGCTTGCAGGTCATGAACATACCTTTCAGGTTCATAGCCATCAGCCGATCCCAGATCTCGGCATCCATTTCGATGGTCGCCGCATCCCCCTCGGAGCGCCCCACATTATTATGCAGGATATCGATTCGACCGTAATAGCTGACACAGGCTTGAGCCAGTGCCTTGCAATCGGCCTCGTCAGTGATATCTGCGGCCTGCACCTGGCCCGTGCCTCCCTCATCCTCGATGATACGAAGGGTGCCAGCCGCCAAATCCGGGTCCTTGTCGACCAATAGGACCTTCGCGCCTTCTTGCGCGAAACGGATCGCGGTGGCGCGCCCATTCCCCATAGTTTCTCCCGGCGTCTGACCGGCGCCGACAATTATCGCAACTTTGTCCTTAAGGCGCATGTTCTAGGCTCCCTAGTCTTTCTAAATCATTTATCAAGACCGGTTTAAACGGTCCCTCGTCGCCTCTCTAGTTGGAAGTCGACCTTCACACCATCGTTGAGACCGTCATCACGGGGATGGTGGCCCCAAACCAAAATTGCCGCCTGCCCTTGACTTCCCCCTCCCACGCATGTCCATGACATCGGCACAGAAAAGTAAACTGGGCGGCCACCGGGCATCCCGTCGCACACCATAATGCTTGGTCACGCCCTGGCGAATGGGCTCCACGGTCTTGGTGGTAATGGTGCCGTGATGCTGCTTCTTGCCCGGGCGTGACCCCGCCTGAGTTGCGTGGTGGCGTTTGACCACCGGCGAGGTATCACGCCGTCGATAAAGAATCGCCCGGGGGAAATTTCAACAATGGGCTACGAGAGCCAGGCCATAGGCCCGTTTCACGGAGGGCGAGTCGCCTAGCTCACCGTCACGACCTCTACCATGCCAAAGGAGAGCCACTCTCCAGACGATCGATCTTATCGTACAATAGTTCGTTCTCCATCATCATCTCGCCGACCTAACCCTTCAGGCGGAAAAATAGTCGTCGCAGTGGTCACGAGTTTCAGCATT
>JAPKDN010000951.1 GCA_028822575.1 Alphaproteobacteria bacterium
AAACAGTTCCGCAGCAATAAACAGCATACCAAAGCCGGTGACAATGCGGGGAACCAGCTGCGCGCCAAATTCGAATTCACCTGCCCGGAAAAAGAACACCGCGAAGATGAAGATAATCGCCACTGAAAAATATGACGCCGGTATAATCTGGGGTGAACGGAAATTAGCTGTCAGCTTCACATCCTTTTTGCCGCTGGAGCCAACAAACCGTTTTATCACAGGCCCGAGAACGCCATACAGCGTCAGGCCAAGGATGATCATCACCGGCCAGCGTCCAAGCCAGGCCCACTCATAGCGCTCCACTGAGATGAATAGATAATTTTCAATCAGCCCACCGAGCACAAACCCGAGAACCAGCGGTGGTCGTGGCCAGCCGAACCGCTTCATCAGCCAACCGAGCAGACCGAAAATGAACATCGCTGCGAAGTCGCCCCACACCCGCGAGGCCTGATAGACACCGATAAAGACCACCGAGAGAACAATCGGCACCAAGATACCGATCCGAATGACCGAGATTTTTGCCAGATGATGCGCGCCCGCCAAACAAACACCGGCGCCGATGATGTTGGCAATCGCGACCGACCAGACCAGCGTGTACGACAGGTCCAGCTTGGTGGTGAGCATCTCTTCACCCGGCGGAATGTCGAGCAGGAGAAACGCGCTAAGCAAGAGCGCCATTGAGGCACTACCCGGCACGCCAAAGGCAATCGTCGGTACTAGCGATCCGCCTTCTTTGGCGTTGTTGGAACTTTCAGATGCGATGACACCACGGATATCTCCGCTACCAAAAGTGTCCGCCGCCCCTTTTTCCGTTCGCGCCGCATGACCATAGGCGATCCAGTCAATAACCGAGGCGCCAATCCCGGGGATAGAACCAAGCCCCGAGCCGATTAACGCGCAACGCAGAACGAGAAACTTATGGGAAAAGACGTCTTTAACGCCTTCCCACTGGCCCTGCATGTTTTCCTTTTTAGCTTCGTCGGCAATCGTTTTCCGCGAAATTGCGAGGTCAGCGAGTTCGGGCATGGCAAACATGCCCAGCGCCAACGGCACAATGGGCAACCCGTCATAGAGATATAGCGTTCCAAATGTCCAACGCAGCTGAGATGTCTGTGGATCATCGCCGGTCGTCGCCACCAAAAGCCCGATACAGGCCGCGCCCAGTCCTTTGAGAACAGCACCACCGGACAATACGGCAACCAGCGAAAGACCAAAGACGCAGATTGCTAGGAGCTCTGGAGAACCAACGCCGAGAACCAACGGCTTCAAGACGGGCATGCTGAAACCGAGTAGGATGGCGCCAAACAGGCCTCCGAGCATCGACGCCATAAACCCGGCACCAAGTGCACGCCCCGCCTGTCCTTGTTTGGCAAGTGGGTAACCGTCGAGAATAGTAGCCGCCGAGCCAACCGTTCCTGGCACGCCAAATAACACCGCCGGAATGGTGTCAGAGGTCGTGGTAACCGCAAGGAGGCCCATCATCACGGCAATCGCGGAGTACGGGTCCATGCCAAAGGTAAACGGTAATAGCAGCGTCAGCCCAACGAGGCCGCCGACACCGGGGATGGCACCGACGAGCAGCCCCATCAGAGTGCCAAGAACAAGGAACATCAGCCGCGTCGGATCGAAAATCTGATCCAGCGCGCTGAGCGCCATATCGAACATGTGAGAATTCATGCGGAGAACCTTTCAATCAACGAAAGGGCGGTCAGTTTTTGCCCGACCGCCCTACTCACTTTCGT
>JAPKDN010000084.1 GCA_028822575.1 Alphaproteobacteria bacterium
ACGAAACTGGATGATGGGGATGTCGACGCGGCGGCGCAGTTGATCAATCCATTGCTGGATCCACAAAGCGATCTCCAGGCTAGCGCCGCCTATCGCCGACGGGTGGCACCGGGCATGTTGGCCCGCGTGATAAAGGTGGCCCGCGAGCAGGCCCGGAGCCAATTGCCATGAAACACAGTATTTCCCTCACCCTTAACGGCCAGACGCGAAATGCTGTGGTCGAGCCGCGTATTACGCTCGTGGATTTTCTGCGGGACCAGCTCAGCCTTACTGGAACCCATGTCGGTTGCGAGCATGGGGTTTGCGGTGCTTGCTCGGTCCTGCTGGATGACGAGCCGGTCCGCGCTTGTCTGATATTTGCGGTCCAAGCCGACGGACACGCGATCACCACGGTTGAGGGATTGAAGGAGAAGGATGGCACGCTCGGTGTGTTGCAGGATTCGTTCTGGGAGACTCACGCGCTGCAATGCGGCTATTGCACGCCGGGAATGTTAATCGCTGGCCAGGCGTTGCTCGCGCGTAATCCCGATCCCAGCGATATGGAAATCCGTGAGGCTATTTCTGGTAATCTCTGCCGCTGTACCGGTTATGTCCAAATTGTCGAGGCCATCCGGCTGGCCGGGGCCCGCATGCGCCAGATGCCGGCGCCAGGCATGGTCGGAGACACGCAATGACAGACCAATCCGCACGGCGTTTCGTCTCCGTCAAGCGCCGCCCCAAGGAAGATGGCCGCTTCATCGCGGGCACCGGACATTTCGTCGCCGATATCAATCGGCCCGGCATGCTTCATGTGTCGCTGGTGACGAGCCCTTATCCGGCGGCGCGGATCACCTCAATCAAGACAGCTGATGCTATGGCGGCGCCGGGTGTGATCGATATCCTGACCGGTGACACGCTGGCATCGGGTGTCAATCCCCTGTCCAATTCGGTGGATACGCCGGGCGTGCGTTGCTATCCACTCGCCCATGAAGTTGTGCGCTATGCCGGGGAATGGGTCGTCGCGGTGATCGCGGGGTCGCGGGCACTCGCCGAGGATGCGGCTGAGTTGATCGAAATTAATTATTCGCCCTTGGATCATGTTATTGACGCTGAGCGGGCGTTGGACCCGGCCTCGCCACCGGTACACGAAGGGCATGGCTCTAATATTCTCTACCAACGGACCTTCACCTGGGGGCCGGTCGCTGAGGATTTCGCGAGCCAGCCGAACCAACTCTCATTCAAGCTACGCTGGGGCCGCAGCGCGCCCGTCCCGGTAGAGACTTTCGGTGTGGTGGCGGAATGGAACCCGGGGACCGAAATTCTGGATGTCTGGGCGTCGATCCAGATGCCGTCCTATGCCGAGCAGATCGCCGGCGCGCTGCGCGTGCCGGTGAACCAAGTGCGGGCGCATTACGACGTCGATGTTGGTGGCTCCTATGGGGTAAAGCGCGGGATCAAACACACGGTGCTAGCCGGGTTTCTGGCCCGAAGGCTTGGTCGCCCAGTTCGCCTGATTGAGGATCGTTTAGAGAACATGATTGGCGGCGACATGCACGGCCCCGATCGGCATTTCAACGTGTCGGTCGCCTTCGGCGATGGGGGCCTGATCAAATCGATGAAGCTTCGGGTGATCGAGGATGTTGGTGGGCAGACTGGACGGGCGCCCTTCCAACTCGGCAAACCGGTCAGCGCTATCGTCGGCGCTTACCAGATCAACAGCGTCGAGTATGAAGCGATCGCGGTTTCGACCAACAAGACTGGGCAGGCGGCGGTGCGGGGTTTTGGCATGTCGCCGACCAATGTTGCGATCGAGACCGCCGTCGACAAGGTCGCGCGCCAACTCGGTCTGTCGCGGCTGGAGGTTCGCCGCCGCAATTTCATTCGGTCCGACCAGTTTCCATACCTGATCCCCAGTGGCTCAGAATATGACAGCGGCGACTATCACACCGTCCTGGGCAAAGCCCGGGATCTCGCCCAGCTTGACGACCTGATCGCCAGGCGCGACGCCGCGCGGCGCGTGGGCAAGATTGCCGGTATAGGTATCGCCACGTGCCTGGAACCCGGCGGCGGTAATTCCGCCTTCGAGCCGTTGCTCAACCCGAAGAACGAGACGACGACTTGGCCGGAATCCTGCGTCGTCAAGGTGGACAGGACCGGAGGTATCACCGCGACCATCGCCACCTCGACCGCCGGCCAGGGCCACGAGACCCTGGCGGCGACGATTATCGGCGAGGAGCTTGGCATCGACCCGGACCGGGTCCGGGTTCTACATTCTGACACCCTGTCTGGCATGCCCGGCAATACCCCGGTCGCCAGCCGCATGGCCATCATGTTGGGCGGGGCAGCGGCGGGCGCTGCCCAGAAGGTCCGCGACCGGGCGATCCTGATCGGCGCCCATAATCTGGGGCGGTCACCCGACCAAGTTCGCTATGCTGACGGCAAGGTTACCGCTCTGGATGATCCGAGCCAGAGCCTCACCCTCGCGCGGATCGCGTTGATTTCGCACCGCGAGTTCCACAACATGCCGCCGGGACTGAGCGAGCCCGGAATGCAGGTTGTCCATGTGATGCAGGTGCCAAAGGGCGGCACTCTGCCGACGGCGGATGGGCGGGTGCAGATGTATCCCTGTTATTCTTTTTCTGCGCATATCGTCTATACTGAGATCGACCGGCTGACTGGTAAGGTTACCTTACCGGATTATATCATCGCCCATGATTGTGGCACGGTGATCAACCCGGACATCGTGCGAGGCATGGTGATCGGCGGAGCGGCACATGGCATCGGCGCAGCGCTGTACGAGGAGTTCTCCTACGAGCCGGGTGGTCAGCTTTTGTCCGGCACCTTCGTGGATTACGTCATGCCGTCATCGCACGAAATTCCTGACATCAAGCTGGCCGAGCATTGCACGCCCTCGCCATTGACCAGTCACGGCCAGAAGGGCGTGGGCGAAGGTGGCTATCTCGGTGCGCCGGCGGCGGTGTCTAGCGCCATCAACGACGCGCTGGACCCTTATAATATTGAATGCCTGACCCTGCCGATGCGGGCCAGCCTATTGTCTGACCTGCTGGCGCAAGCCTCGGTGGAAGCGGAGAATTATCTGTGATTATAGACACCCATGCTCATATCTTGCCTCAGGCGACGCTTGAGGCAATGAGCGCCCGTACCTCGGAATTCCCCTCTGTCGCGCTGATCCGCAAGGACGAGAAATTCCAACTCGCCTTCAACGGTGGCAAGCCGACCCGGCCAATCATGCCCAAGCTGAGATTGTTTGACCCGCGCCAACAATTCATGGCCAGTACCGGTGTCGACCTGCAACTCCCCGGTGGATGGTTGGACAGTTTTGGCTATGAGATCCCGGCCGAGGAAGGCGCGGATTGGAGCCGCTTTCTAAACGAAGGTATGCTCGCCGATTGCCGTGACCGGGACGGGGTGATCCCGCTGGCCACCGTGCCGCTGCAGGATGGCAAGCTGGCGGCACAAGTTCTGCGCGAGGCGATCAAGGCTGGCATGCCCGGCGCAATGATCGGCACCCAGAACAAGGGCACCCATGGCAATCTCGACGACCCGGACCTGGATCCGTTTTGGGAGATGGCAGCGGAACTGCGGGTGCCCATCATTATCCACCCGATGTTTGGTTCCGACGACGCGCGGCTTCAGGACATGCAGATGATGAACGCAGTTGGTCGGGTATGTGATGTATCGGTCGCGATCAGCCGGATGCTGTTTACCGGACATCTGACTCGGTTCGAGGGGGTGGTCGTGGTGGCCAGCACCGGCGGCGGCGCGCTACCCTATATGCTTGGGCGGCTGGAGCGTAACCACAAGGCCTTCCCAAATCAGGTGGTTGACCCGGTCGAGCAGTTCCATGAACTCTATTTCGACAGTATCGTCTTCCAGCCGGATGTGCTTCGGTTCCTGACTGGCAAGGTTGGTGTCGACAGGGTGATGCTGGGTTCCGACTACCCATTTCCAATCGGCGACCAGGACCCACGCAAGGTGATCGAGACGGCGGGCTATGCAGACGCGGATGTCGAGGCGATGCTGACCGGTAACGCTAGACGGGTCTTTGGAGTTTAGCGCTAGAACTCAACGAAGAAAGATACCGCGCCCAGCATTTTTTATATGATTTAAAGGCGCGATAACAACGAGGTGGGTCGCCTGCCGCACGATCTGTTGGTTGAGCAATCAAAAAGGTGAATGATTTAGCGTTAGACATGCGAACTGGAAAATCCGCCAATCAAATAGTCGGGTAGGTAAAAAAACCCCCACCAGCGCCATAGCCCTGGTGGGGCCTATTAACGGCCATCTCAAAAGATCGCGATAGCTTTATTCCACGTTGGTCATCACGATCGTTCCACTCGCGCTGAACATCCCGCCGACACCGTGGACGACGGAGATTTCGGCGCCTGGCACCTGGGCCGGCGCCTTGCCGCGCATTTGGCGAACGCCTTCCTGGAGCGCGTACATGCCATACATGCCGGAGTGCATGTAGCTGAGGCCGCCGCCATTGGTGTTCATTGGGAGCGTGCCACCAGGGCGCGTGTTGCCGTCGGCGATGAAGCCACCGGCCTCGCCCTTCTTGACGAAGCCTAGATCCTCCAGTCCATAGATTGGGAGATGTGCGAAGGCGTCATAGATCATCAGGTGATCTACGTCAGAATGGGCGATCCCCGCTGATTCAAACGCCTGGGCGCCAGAAACCCGGAACGCCGCTGAAGAGGTGAAGTCGGCCATCTGGCTAATCATCGGGGTCTCGGCGCTCTCGCCGGTGCCGCGGATATAGACCGGCTTTTGCGGCATGTCCTTGGCCCGATCGGCCTTGGTCAGGATCAACGCCCCGCCGCCATCCGTCACCAGACAACACATCAGCAACCGAAAGGGATAACAGATCATCTTGGAGTTCAGGACATCGCCAACCGTGATCGGGTCCTTGAAGCTAGCCCTCGGGTTCAGGCCCGCCCATTCCCGTTGCACGACTGAGACCATCGCGAGGGTTTCCTCGGTCAGGTCATAATCTTTCATATAGCGCATCACTGGGATGGTGAACATGGTCGGTGGGCGGGTGACACCGAAAGGCCGCTCGAACTGTTGCTGAAACATCGAAGGGAAGATCGACGAGCCATGCCGGCCCTGACCGGAACGTCCACTCTCGCCATGGGTGATCAGGACGGTGTTGCAGAGCCCTTCGTTGATCGCTGCGGCCGCGTGCCGGACCAGCAGCATGAACGAGCAGCCACCGACGGACGTGCCGTCCAGCCACTTGGGTACTATACCAAGGTAATGCGCGATCTCGACCGCGTTGTGACCGCCCGTGGCGACCCCATCGATGTCGGAGAGCTTGAGGCCCGCGTCGGCGATGGCGTTCAGCGCCGCGTCGGCGTGGAGCTGAACTTGGGACATGCCCGGCACCTTACCAAGCTCGGTGGTCTCGGAGGCGCCGACAATGGCGACTGAATTGCGCTTCATGTCAGTTTCCTCCGGCGGGTTTGAATTGTGGCAGGGTGATCTCGTCATTGACTTTCTCGAAGCTGACCTTAAGCGGCATGTCCATGATCAGGGCCTCGGGCGTTTGGGCGCACTCGACAATGTTGCACATCATCTTTGGACCCTCGTCGAGTTTGGCTATCGCAATCGCGTAAGGCGGCTCGAAGCCTGGCGCCGGCAGATGGCTGATCACATAGCTGTGCAGGGTCGCCTTGCCTGACGCCTTCAGCACCGAGACGTCCTTGGATCCGCACCCCGGGCAGAAATGCCGGGGTGGGAAATAAATGTTCTCACAGGCGCCGCACTGTTGAATGCGGAGCTCGCCCTCGCGCGTGCCGTCCCAGAAATTCTGAGTTTCCGGCGTTGGTTTGGGCAGTTCACGTTCTCCGTTCGCCATGTCGGTGGCTCCGTTTCGTTTCTGAGTTGGTTGGCAATCCTAGGGGCGCCAAGGGCCTCTTTTCACCAAAGACAAACACGGTAATCCCGACGAAAGTCGAGGCCTATGCCTTAGTCCTTAAGAGAGTGACGGATGGTCGATTATCTCAATGGGCTATCGAAAACATCAATGATTATCCTTCGCCACGTGGACCATCGACAGGCATGTGCACCGACTTTCGTCGTGGATGCAGTTCAAGGGTGATCCCCGTCGTCCTGGCTTTCGCAAGGCCGACGGGATGAGAGTAAGGCGAGGAAAAGCCCTAGACCGGATCCCAACTAAACACATCCTGTGAGCGGTCGAGGCCGTAGAAGCTCGCCTGCATCGACGGCATCGCGTGGTTGAGTACGGTCTCTGGCGTCCAGCCCTCGCCGCGATGGACGGAGCGGATTGGCCGCGACTGGCCCATCAGGAAAATCTCGTTGTTACGGACCGCGAAGATCTGGCCCGTGACGGTGGATTCTGGCGCGCAGAGGGCGACGGCCACTGGGGCGATCTTGGCCGTGGTCATGGTCTTCAGCTTCTCGATCCGCTCGCGCTGTGCCTCGTCCGCGATGGGGATTGTGCCGATCATGCGGCTCCAGGCGAACGGTGAAATGCAGTTAGAACGCACATTGAAGCGACCCATGTCCAGCGCGATCGACTTCGACAGACCGGCGATGCCTAATTTGGCGGCGGCATAGTTGGCCTGGCCGAAGTTACCGATCAAACCCGAGGTCGAGGTCATGTGAATAAAGGCGCCGGACTGCTGTTCGCGGAACACGGTGGCGGCGGCACGGCTGGTGTTGAAACTGCCCTTCAGATGCACCGAGATAACGCTGTCCCAGTCTTCCTCAGTCATCTTGTGGAAGATCACGTCGCGCAGGATGCCGGCGTTGTTCACGACGATGTCAAGCCCGCCGAGCTCTTCTAAGCATTGGTCGACCATGCCCTGTGCGGCCTTGAAACTAGAGACGCTGTCGAAATTGACCACGGCCTTGCCGCCCGCGTCCTCGATCTCCTTGGCGACTTCCATTGCTGGGATCCGGTCCTCACCCTCGCCCTGGGTCGTGCCACCCAGATCGTTAACCAGAACTTTCGCGCCTGCAGCCGCGAAAGCCAACGCGTAGTCACGCCCGATGCCCCGGCCCGCGCCCGTGACCATCGCAACCTTACCTTCCAAAAGCCTATCGCCCACCATCTCGTCTCTCTCCCGTCAATTAATGGATTGTTGCCCTCGGCGTATCGCCGCCGAGGGCTTGCGGGTTTCCCCACGTTCCGATATCGGTGACTCAAATACTGGATACCCAACCATAATTCCACCACCAGCGTGATCAGGACGCAACCGGCGGTGGGATGGCCCAAGCGCTTGCCCAAAGGAGATCGATGCATGTTGCCGAGAACGCTATTTTCTGAGGAACACGAGATATTCCGTGGGTCAGTCCGGCGTTTCATCGAGAAGGAGGTTACTCCACATCACGCCCAGTGGGAGCAAGACGGCATCGTCGACCGTGATCTCTGGCGCAAGGCTGGCGAACAGGGACTCCTGTGTTGCACGGTGCCTGATGAATATGGCGGGCCGGGTGGCGATTTTTTGCACAGCGCTATCGTCAACGAAGAGATGGCCCGTGCAGGAGCTTCCGGCCCCGCCTTCGCGCTGCATTCGGACATCATCGTGCCTTATCTCCAGGCGTATGGTTCGGAGGATCAAAAGCGTGAATGGCTGCCCAAGGTGGTCTCGGGCGAGACCGTGATGGCGATTGGCATGACTGAGCCGGCTGCAGGTTCCGATCTGCAAGGCATCAAGACCCACGCTGACCGGGACGGCAATCACTTCGTAATTAACGGTCAGAAAGTGTTCATTTCCAACGGCACCATCGCCGATCTTTATATTCTTGCTTGCAAGACCGACCCGAACGCGGGCGCGAAGGGGATCAGCCTGATCCTGGTGGAGGGAGACTGCGAGGGCTTCAAGCGTGGTCGCAATTTGGAGAAGGTCGGTTGCAAGGCCCAGGACACTTCGGAGCTATTCTTCGAGGATGTGCGGGTGCCGATCACCAATCTCCTGGGGCAGGAAGGTCGGGGATTCGCGCAACTGATGCAACAGCTTTCCCAGGAACGTTTGGTGGTCTCGATCCGCTGTGCCACCTCGATTGAGGCGGCTTTGGACGAAACCTTGCGCTATACCACAGAGCGTCAGGCCTTCGGGCGGCGGCTGGCGGATTTTCAGAACACCCGCTTCAAGTTGGCGGAGATCAAAACCGACGCCCTTGTTACTCGTGCCTTCATCGACCAATGCATCGCGCTGCATGTGAAGGGGGCGCTTAGCCCCGAGCACGCAGCGGCGGCCAAGCTGCATTCCACCGAGATCCTGAACAAGGTAGTCGACGAGTGCCTGCAATTGCATGGTGGCTATGGGTATATGTGGGAATTCCCGATCGCACGGGCCTGGGCCGACGCCCGCATGTCCCGCATCGCTGGTGGCTCTTCCGAAATCATGAAGGAAATTATCAGCCGGGATTTGATGTCCGGGGCGGCATGAGGGGCGTGTCCACCAAGGTCAGCGGTGCCACGCACTTGGCCACTTCGGGGCCCAAGGGCGGGATCCCCGATAGCCGCGTCTCTTTGCGCAAAAGCCCGTCAACGCCGTCGGTTTTGAACCGCTCTTGCCAGCGCCAGACACTAGTCTTCGATTTGGTAGTTCGGCGCATTCTCGCGAGCGTTGCGAGCCCATTGGCGCTGAAAAGAATGTTCGCCGCCTGCCACACGTGTTCCTGGGCGGCGTTGCGGTCACCGACCACGGCTTAAAGACGCCACCAGTCACTAAGTAGAGATCGTAGAACGCGGAATACCTGCTGGAAGAATAATCTTCGCTCACGCGAAGCGCGAAGTTGTCCTTGGCCAAAACGCGGTTGACGGTCTGATACTTGATAGACTGCTGGCCCTCTTCTGAGGCCCCTAGTGCCTAGTGGAGCGTCGATATCTCATCTTATAGTCAGGGCATGTGATCGCGGTAGATCGCGTTTTCAGTTTATCAGCTCGGTTTCAACGAAAGACCGAACCAATACGCGGTTCATCTTGGTCTTATCGCGGTCCGTCGCCTCGGTTGGGTCTTCCACCATATCGTGACCCGATTTAATCGGCCCGTGCCTTGGTTGAATATTTCTCCAATGCTCTGACGCCCAGTCGTCTTCAAAGAGAAAAATCTCAAAGCCAATTCTCTGGCTTGGGAAATCGCATTCCGTATAGCCTAAAACACAATCACCGGCCTGGAGCGCCCGCATGATAGGTAACTTGGATGAGGTCTTCGACAGGCGCTTGAAATGGGCTGACAACCCTTCACTG
>JAPKDN010000952.1 GCA_028822575.1 Alphaproteobacteria bacterium
TCCCAGTGATGCAGGCGCTACAGGATGAGGTCCTCGCCGATCTGGTCGCCTATATTCAATCGCTTAACGATTTATAGATTAGAAAGGATCGAATGATGAGCGTGGAAATCAGAGATGAACGGTTTAAGCAGGTTGTCGGTGAGGGCCGTGAGCTGGAGCAAGTGGCGACGGATTTTATCTTCACCGAAGGGGCGATGTGGAATGGTTCGACGCGGGAGTTGGTTTTTAGTGATATACCGGGCGACGTAATCCGCAAGTGGTCCGCTGAGGGCGGCATTAGCGTATTGCGGCAACCCAGTTCGAAAACCAATGGCAATTATTACGATCTTGAAGGCCGTTTGATCTCGTGCGAACACGCGACGAGTAGGGTGGTGCGCGAGGAGGCCGATGGTACATTCAGCGTTTTGGCGACTCACTACGAGGGTAAAGAATTAAACAGCCCCAATGACGTAGTCGTAACATCGGACGGAGCGATCTATTTCACCGACCCGACCTATGGTCGTATGGATGTTTTTGGTTTGCTGCGCGAGCAGGACCTCGATTTTCAGGGAGTGTATCGGATCGATCCCAACTCGGGTGACCTCTCCCTGTTGGCCAACGATTTCCAGCAGCCCAATGGCCTGACCTTTTCGCTCGACGAGCAGCAGCTATTCGTCAACGATACGGACGCCGGCCACATTCGCGTGTTTGAGGTAGCGGAAGACGGCAGCATATCAGGCGGCGATGTCTGGGCGGTGCCCAAGGGGGCCGGCGATGGCGGCTGTGACGGCATGAAAATAGACAGTGAGGGCAATCTTTATTGCACCGGTCCGGGCGGGTTGCACGTATATGCCTCCGACGCGACGTGTCTCGGCGTGATCCAAGTGCCGGAAGTCGCCGCGAATTTCACCTGGGGAGACGACGATTTGCAGACGGTGTATATCACGGCGTCTACCTCGCTTTATCGCACGCGGGTCAATATTCCCGGGCGGAAGATTTCCTGAAATGAGTGAAAAGAAAGTCCGTTGGGGAATTATCAGCACGGCGCATATCTCCAATTGGGGTTTTATTCCGGCGTTCAAACAGACACTGCGCGGGGAGTTGGTGGCGGTCGCGAGTAGAGACCAGAGCACGGGCGAGGAATTCGCTGGGCGGCACGAGATCCCTAACGTCTTCGACAGCTATGCGGCGATGCTGGAAAGCGATGAGATCGACGCGGTCTACAATCCGCTGCCCAATTCGCTGCATGCGGAATGGACGGCAGAGGCGGCCAAACACGGCAAGCACATCTTTTGCGAAAAACCGCTAGCGGCCAATAGCGCCGAAGTGGCGCAGATGGCGGCTGCGTGCAAGGACGCCGGGGTGTTGCTTTTTGAAGCCTTTGTTTTTAAGTGCCATCCGCAGTCGCTCAAGCTGCGCGAGTTAATCGAGGCGGGGGCGATCGGCAAGTTGGTGCAGATGCAGGCGCATTTTAGTTTTTTCCTCGAAAGACCGACCGACAATATCCGCATGAACAAAGAGCTGGCCGGTGGCTCGTTGATGGACGCGGGTTGTTATCCGATTACCTTCGCGCGTTATGTCTATGGCCGCGAGCCGGTTTCGCTGATGGCCCAGTGCCGCATCGATCCGGACTATGGCGTCGATACGCGCGCCAGTATCGTGTTGGATTTTGGTGAGGATGCGCAAGCGTCATTGGTGCTGGGTTTTGACGCGCCGGCGGGGTCGGGCGCGATGATATTCGGCGAAGATGGGTATATCTC
>JAPKDN010000953.1 GCA_028822575.1 Alphaproteobacteria bacterium
CTCGCGCTAGCCACGTGGACTGGGGGAGCGGGTGTCTCCTGGCAGCGGTCGTTATCGGCGTTGCCTCCGTGATGGCCGTGGCTCCCTCGTTGGCACAAACACCGAGATCCCTGTTGCCCACGAAGCCTTTGGAGGTTATTGCTCCGCCAAGACGGAACACTGGGTCGGTGCTATGGATCCCAGGCTTGGCTACTGACGCGACATCCTCGAAGAAAGAAGTGGCGGTCAACGCGCCCCAGGAAAAATCTGGGATAAGTATCAACTCTCTGAGAGTGCTTACGGGGGAGACTGTTGGCACGCTAGAGCCGGCGTCCGGCGGCTTCGGCACGGATCTGTGGCGAGATACGCCGCGACAAGTGATCGATACGTTGATCTCCCTCCTCCCGGTCTCGCCAGCATCCCGCACCATCTTGGATCTGCGTAAGAAACTGCTGCTGACGAGAGCGGCGGTTCCGGCGGCGGTCACGTCTGTTGGGGGGTCTTTGCTGTTGCGGCGTGCACAGGCCTTGTACCGATCTGGTGATCTGGCTTCCACCATCGCGTTACTCGCGTTGGTTCCGCCCACTCATCAAGAGGAAGCGCTATCGAAACTAGCCGCCGACGTCGCGTTTCTGGGTAGTGACCTGGCGCCAGCCTGTGACACCGTCGCCGCTTGGGTTGACCGGTCCCAGGACCGGTATTGGCAAAAAGCGTTAGTGTTTTGCGAGGCCCTCAACGGTGCGTGGGAACGGGTCGACTTCGGCATGCAGTTGCTGATCGAACTCAATGAGGGCGATGAGGTGTTCTTCGCTCTCATGAGAGCGATCGGCGGCGAGACTGATGCCGCCTATGGGCTTGATGTGAAAACGTTGCGCCCGCTCGACGTGGCGATGGCGCGCGCCGCTCGGGCTGGATTACCCGATCCGGCTGACCAAATTCCTGCCCCATGGCTGCTGCGTGGTTATATCGATGATCCTGCCACCGCACCGGATAATCGGTTCGCGCTGGTTGAACAGGCTGAGAGGAGGGGTATCGCGGAGCCGAGTGAACTACGTAGGGTCTATGAGTCGATGCGGGCGAGCTCGGAGTTGCTGGAAAATGCCGCCTCAGTTGCAACTGCCGACTCGGGGCACACAGGTAGAGCGTTGCTGTTTCGCGCGACGAAGGCTCAGGGATCAAATTTTGGTAAGGCACAGGCCATCAAGCAGGCTGGTGAGGTTGCGGCGTCGCGAGGGCTGATCGGTCAGATAGCGCGTATTTATGCTCCCATGGTTAAGGAACTTGACGTTACCTCGCAGCTTGCGTGGTTCGCGGCCGATGGTGCATTGCTATTACTGGCGGTGGGTGATTTCGAGGCGGCGCGGCCCTGGCTCGGCGTTGTCGAGCGCGAGGCGGCGTTCGATCCGGAGATCGCCAAGGCTTGGCGGCGAACCTGGCCTCTCGCGCGTTTGGTGGCGGGAGATAATTTGGTGGAGTGGCGGGCCGAGCGCCTCCAGGAATGGTGGGATGGAATCCGGGAGGACGATCCTGAAGACGCTAAACGTCTGGCCGCCACGCTGTTCGGATTGCTTGAGGTGTTGGATGACCCGGTGCCATCAACCGCTTGGCGTGGATTAATTGGCGGTGCTGGGCGGCCCTTCACAAAAGGGCCGGGGTTGGCGGTTACGCGAGCTTTGGCGGACGCGGTTGATGGAGTAAGGGTTGGCGAGGCGGTTTCGCTTTTGGTCATCGCGCTCGGTGATGACCCCTTGGGATC
>JAPKDN010000954.1 GCA_028822575.1 Alphaproteobacteria bacterium
CATCACGCACAATCTCGGCCTTGCTAAGCTCTTGGAACGCGATCAACATCTTCTCGTTAGCGGCCCCGACCGCCTCTCGGCGCTCCCCAATCTCGGCGTTGATTTGCTCACGGCGCAGAATTACGGAATTCGCGAAGGCATTGTAGCTGACCAACGCCTCGTAAGACGTCGAGGCAATGTCCTTTTCACTTTGCATTTCCTCTTCCAAGGCCTCGCGTTTTTGGATCAGCGCGGCAACCGCCGCCTGCACCTCTGCTAATTCCCGGCGTTTCTCATCTAGCTCCCAGTCCCGCAACCTTACAAGTTGATCATATTGGCTCACCCTTCACCCCTCCGCGAGATTGCGCCGGCGTTCATGGCGGTGGGTCTAGTTCATCTGGCATTGCCTGAACCTCAGTAATCTCACCGAAATCAACCTCATCCAGGGGTTCGTCATCTTGGGGCCCGATCATGTCCAGAAGCGAGGACAATGCCCCATAGCCCTCCTCCAATCCCGCCTTCTCATAGGTTCCCTGTGACAAAAATTTCTCCAACGAGGGATAATAAAGAATAGCTTCGTCGATCTTGGGATCGCTGCCTTTGCGGTACGCGCCAAGCCGGATCATGTCCGCCATGCCCTCATACGCCGCCAACAGGGAACGCGCACGCATAACAATATCATTCTCGCTGACCGTGTTGCAGACAGGCATCATCCGCGAGACGCTGCGTAAAACGTCGATGGCCGGATAGCGACCGCGGTCGGCGATCGCGCGATCCAAGACCACATGACCATCAATGATACCACGCACCGCGTCGGCGATTGGCTCGTTATGATCATCGCCCTCCACCAGTACGGTAAACAAACCGGTTATCGTTCCTTTAGCCGGCCCCGGACCGGCACGTTCGAGCAACTTTGGCAGTTCCGCGAAAACGGAGGGGGTATAGCCCTTTGACGTTGGCGGTTCTCCGGTCGCAAGGCCGATCTCACGCTGGGCCATGGCGAAGCGGGTAACGCTGTCCATCATGCACATAACCGTCTTGCCGGCATCGCGAAACGCCTCGGCGACCGCCAAGGTTATATAGGCCGCCTGACGGCGCATCAGCGGCGATTCATCAGAAGTCGCTACGACAACGACACTGCGCGCCAACCCCTCCGGGCCCAGGTAATCCTGAACGAATTCCTGAACCTCGCGACCGCGCTCGCCAACCAAGCCAATGACGTTCACTTCCGATTCCGTAAACCGCGCGATCATCGACATCAACATAGACTTACCGACACCCGAGCCGGCGAAAATACCCATGCGCTGGCCCTTGCAAACAGTTGTAAAGGTGTTGATCGTCCGTACTCCAAGGTCCAGCTTGCCGCCCACCCGCTGGCGGGTATGCGACGCCGGCGGGGTAGCCCGAATCGGATAGGCCTTGGGGCCGTCCGAAATCCCACCCTTGGCGTCTATTGGCTCTCCCATCGCATTCACCACGCGGCCGAGCCAGGCGTCACCTGGATAGATCACCGGATCGGCATCCTCGATCTCGGCACGGCTACCGATACCGATCCCTTCAAGCTCTCCGAAGGGCATGGCAAGCGCGCAACCATCACGAAACCCGACGATCTCGCAACTGACTCTTTCGCCGCGACGGCGTTGCAAATGAATGCGATCGCCGATTGACAGCGCCCTCTCGACACCCCCGATCTCAACCATCATACCCTGGACGGCGGTTACCCGACCGTACAACCTGAACTCCGGGAGTTTGTC
>JAPKDN010000955.1 GCA_028822575.1 Alphaproteobacteria bacterium
GAGCGGGTCGTCGCCGAGGGCTTGTCCGACATCGACTGAGCATTTTTTGATTGGCGGAACGAATGCGTACCTCGCCGGACGAAGAAGATATCCCGACGATCGACATCGCCCCTTTCCTGACCGGGAAAGAGGAGCGGAAGCGCGACGTCGCCCGCGCCGTGGCCAAGGTCTGCGAGGCGACGGGCTTTTTGATCGTATCCGGACACGGCATTCAACAGACAATCATTGACGACGCGTTCTCGGCGTCCCGCGCGTTCTTCGATCTAGATCAGGCGAAAAAAGATCCATGGCATCCGACGGGGCCGGCGCGTCAGCGCGGCTACCACGCGCTCGCCACCCGGGGGCTCGCGAACACCCTCGACCAATCGATACCACCGGATCTGCGGGAAACGGTGTTCCTTGGCCCACTCCAAGATCATGGCGCGCATTTCGCGTCCATCCCCCAGGCCGCGACGGCCTACGCGCCAAACATCTATCCGGACACCCCGGCGGCGTTCAGCGAGGCTTTACGGTCAATATATCGGGCCTATGAGCGGCTATCACTGGATCTGCTTCGGATATTCGCCGTCGCGTTGGATGTTCCGGAAGACGCCTTCACCAGCGAAATGAGCCGTCATTTCAGTATCCTGAGCTCACACCACTACCCGCCGCTTTCCGCGCCACCGAGCCCGGGTCAACTCAGGACTGGCGCGCATACCGATTTCGGGGTTTTCACGATCCTGGCGATGACCGACGCCGTTGGCGGATTGGAGGCGCGCCTGCCCGACGGGCGCTGGACGCCGGTGCGGCCAAGACCGGGAACCTTGGTGGTCAATCTCGGCGATATGATGGCGCGCTGGACCAACGACCGCTGGACCTCGACCTTGCATCGTGTCGCCAATCCGACGGCGCTTGGCGCTTGGGAGTCACGTCGGCAATCCATCGGATTTTTTGCCCATCCGGATTTCGACGCCCGGATCGAGTGCGTTCCCACCTGTCTGACGCCCGGCCAAGCGCCGCTCTATCCACCGGTCACGGCGGGTGAGCATATCGCGTTGAAGATCGCCAAAAGCCACGCCGCCTAGGCGGCCGCCATCCGTTCCCGTCGAGGTCGGGTCAGGCCGAGCCGTCGCCGATCAAGGAACCGCCAGACCAGGACGATGCACGCCGCCGCCAAACCAACCGCGAGCCCACTCCAAACCCCGACACCATCAAGAGCGAAGTTGAACGCCAGCAGCCACGCGGCACCGAAACCGAGGCCTAGGTAACAGATTATCGCGAAAATCATTGGCACCCGCGTATCGTTCAACCCCCGCAGTGCTCCCGCCGCAATGACCTGGCCACTATCCACCAATTGAAAAGCCGCCGCGACTGCCAGATAGCTAACCGCGAAGCCAATGGCCGGCGCGTGGCTTACGTCATCCAGATCCAGATAAAGCCCTGACAATTCACGTCCGAACACCCAAAAACTGGCGGCCGCCGGAAACATCACCAAGGCGCCAAGGGCTATCGCCACCAGGCCAGCACGTCCAATGCCTTCCTCGTCGCCTTGCCCCCACGCCAACCCGACCCTCACGGTCGCCGCCTGGCTGATACCGAGCGGAATCATGAAGGTCACCGCCGAACATTGCAAGGCCACCGCATGACCGGCAAGGGGCGCCGCTCCAAACTGACCGATTAGGAAAGCAGCTATCGCAAAAAGGCCGGCTTCGGCCAACGTCATGAAACCAGCGGGAACACCGATCTTGAGAAG
>JAPKDN010000956.1 GCA_028822575.1 Alphaproteobacteria bacterium
CTCCAAGGCGGCGCAAAGCCCACGCCATTCAGAATCCGAGACCGAGCCGGCGGTGATATGGCCATCGGCGGTTTCGAAAATCCGGTCGTGGCTTGGTGGCGGGATTTTACCCCCCTCGGCGACCACGGTGAACGGGCTCATGCCCTCGGCCCACATCATCGAAAGCATGACGTCGAGCATCGCGACCCGCACATGCTGGCCTTCGCCGGTTCGCTCTCTGTGGAAAAGGGCCGCGGTTACCGCTTGGGCGGCATAGACCGCGGTTGTTTTGTCGGCAATGACCGTGCGGATCATCTTTGGTGTGATACCTTCGCCCTGCATATCGGCGAAGCCGGAAACCGATTGAACGAGCGGATCATAGACCCGCTTGCCGGCATATGGGCCGGTCTCGCCAAAGCCGCTGATCGAGAGATAAATGATCCCTGGGTTTCGGGTGCGCACTACCGGCTCCCCAAAGCCCAGCCTTTCCATGGCGCCGGGGCGAAGATTTTGCACTAGGACATCGGCTCTTTCCATCAGTTTCCAGAGTACGTCGGTGGCTTCCGGTTGCTTTAGGTCGATTGCTAGGGAACGTTTTCCGCGATTGCAGGTGATGAACATCGGTGGCAATCCGGACTCAGCCGATTTGCGGATAAGGTCCCCCGCGGGCGGTTCGACCTTGATTACGTCGGCGCCCTGATCGGCGAGTTGCGCGGCGCAGGAGGGACCGGCGACGACATTGGTGATGTCGACGATCCGGATGCCAGAGAGAGGACCACTCATGTTGGGTAATTCACGGCATAGGCCTTGATACAGGTCGGTCTTCGGGACACTCGGTCATGGTAAGCTTGGAAAATGTCTGGCAGCGGTTGATTGTAAGCGATCGCCCAGTGCAGCGTCGTGTACATCAGAATATCGATGCCGTTGAAAGCGCCTCCCATGATGAAGGGCTGGTTCGGGTTGATCAGTTCGGCAGCGGCGTTGATCATCCGCGCGAAATAGTCTTCCGATGCTTTATTGGCCACCGGGGAGTCGCCATAGATCTGTGGCAAGGACCAATGCCGGCGCAGGACATAGAGGCTGGTGGCGTCCAACTCCATGCAGATGAACGACATCCATTCCATATAGCGCGCGCGCTCCGCCGGATCGCTCGGAACCAGGATGACGTCACCGTTCCGGTAGGTTTCGCCAAGGTGCATGACGATCGCTGCGCTCTCGGCGATGGTGATCGGGCCATCCTGAAGTACTGGGATTTTGCCGCGCGGGTTGAGCGCCCTGAATTCCGGCGTCTCGGTATCCGGTGTTCGGGTTCGAACCACCTTTGTTTGATAGTCGAGTCCAAGCTCGATCATTGCCCAATGCGCGCGGATCGTCCGCCCTGTCCCGATGCCCCAAACAACGCGTTCATCCGTCATACGCTCTAACTTTCGGCCATTCTTGGGCAAGGGCGAAGAATGCCAGTGATCGCGCCTCGGTATCAATGTGTCGGTGGTCTCCATCTCGGATGTGTTTTACCGAAATTACCACCGCCCGCGCTGGATAAACCTGTCAGCATGGTCACTCGAGGATGAAATATTACTCAGTGATTTGATAAACTGGAAATGTTCTCATTTGTAGAAATTTCGTATCTCCAAATTTACATCTTTTAAGCATTACAAATATATAAATCGCGATAGAAACCTGAATGGATGCGGCATCAGAAAGTTGCAATTTCATCGAACTAACGCGCGAACAAACCGGATAACGTCAGCCA
>JAPKDN010000957.1 GCA_028822575.1 Alphaproteobacteria bacterium
CCGAAAGCCAGCGCGGTCGGCAGCATCAGCGCAATGCCAACCACGCCGCGATAAAGCATGACGGCGATCGCGTCATGCTCACTAGCAAGCTCGCGCCCCGCTATTTGCATAGCCGTGAAGCTCACGATTGCGCCAAACATCCAGGCCGCGCCCTGTATCGGCCGATTCTGATTCGATGCGCCACTTGCTGTGATCGCCCGTACTCCGGCTTTGTATGGAAAGATCAACCATGACGCCGATCGTTCGAGACCAATCGATTACAAACGCTTCTAGTCGGCGTTACCACCCACAGCCAATTCCCGGGTCCGGCGGGCGATGAAATCCGCCTGGGTGCCAAACCGCTCGGCACCTTGGAAGGTCTCGCGGGTCCAGGCCAGCAGCGCGTCGTCATCCAGGGTCATATCCCAGATTTCACCAGCGGGCTGTTTTATCTGCCAGGGTGTGTCACAAAAGATCTCAACGCCGTTTTGTTCCGGGTCCTGGAAATATACGGACCAGGTATTGCCATGGGATGTTGGCCTGAGTGTTAGGTCTTCGCCATGCAACCGGGCGATGACCTCGCGCAGTTCGGCCAAGTCATCAACCCGAAACGCCAAATGCGCAAGGCTGTTCGACGGACCATCATCGGTGCGCCCAGGGATCATAGCAAGCTGATGATGCTCCTTGGCCACCTGGCTCAAAAATATAATCTCACGGTCACCAGCGCCGATCTGTCCCCGGTCGGTTACTTGGAAACCAAGGACATGGGTGTAAAAGTCAATCATCCGGGTGTCGTGCCGGACATGCAGCACGGCGTGCGACCAGGCAAGTGCCATGGCGATTCTCCACTTTGCGACATCTCATGTCAGTCCCACCAGACATTTCCGGATCGAACCATCTCACGATAACCCTCAACCAGAACTGCCTAGGCAAGCACCATCCCGCGCGAAAGAATGGTTCGGACCAGCGTCACCCACAACTAACGAACGGCCGCGGCGCCTATCCGGCGCGGCCGCAGAACTAATCACTATCCAAACGACCCCATAAGTTAAGCTGAAACGTTAGGCGAAGCGGCAGACTACTCAGGCAACGCCCGTCTCGGCGCACCCCACCGACTACATCAATCGGCGCGACTGGTGACCTCAAGCAGATGATAGCCAAATTGGGTTTTCACCGGACCTTGCACTTCGTTAACATTGGCACTGAAAACGACCTTGTCGAATTCCGGAACCATCTGGCCCGGACCGAACGACCCGAGGTCTCCACCGCTGGAGCCAGAGGGGCAGGAGGAGTGCTCTTTGGCCAATTTAGCGAAATCCTCGCCGCTTGAAATCTTGTTCTTGAGCTCCTCGCAAAACTCCTCTGTGTCGACCAGTATATGTCTCGCGGTTGCGCTAACCATTGCTCCGCTCCTTTAAGAAAAGTCTGAATTCGTATTTCGACAGCTTGGATACCTGGACTCGCGCTCAACATCAACATTTCCATATTTCGCGCCGATCACGACCGATGAAAACGCGCCTGGTCCTCTCGTTGATTGGGACATTGGCCCACCGTGTGTCCGACGGCAGGAGCCAAGCGCCGACACGGCGACGGGATTACGGAGATACAAGTGCCACAAAAGTTTGTGCTGTAACCCTTTCAGACAAAAATTCTCCGAAGAGCGATCCAGTGAGAGCTTGCTCGATCAATCTGAATTTTCAATCATGCTTCCTCCCGCGCCTCCAAACAAAGAGCCGGGAACTGAATTC
>JAPKDN010000085.1 GCA_028822575.1 Alphaproteobacteria bacterium
AAACCACTAAATATGGGAATCCCTCGCGAGTCATCCTCAGCGCAAATTGGTATAATCCCGTTAGACATTGAAACAATAGTTTGCGCGAAATCCTGGAGTGTGAGTTCTTTTCACTGATTTTGGC
Source organism: Alphaproteobacteria bacterium (assembly GCA_028822575.1). The sequence goes on from JAPKDN010000085.1 coordinate 125, forward strand.
CTTAACGGCACCTATGTCGGTCAGTAAAAGCCGCCTTGCATGGCTTCGCACTCGGTGCACCCATCGTTGATTTGTTGAATAACGCGTCGGCGTTTGAGCCCGGATTGTCGACCTATCCCCTCGGGGCCTATGCGCGCGAATTCTCCAAGGTCTCGGTCTTTGCCTGTGTGGTCGATCCGGGTCTAGGATTCGCTCGGCACCCTCTTGTGGTGTCCGCTGGGGAACATTGGTACGTTGGTCCAAATAACGACGTTTTGTACGTAGTGACGGATCGCGGGTTATGCGACGGTTCTCATGGCCAGGATCTTATCGCCTCGGTTGGACCCGGGGGGTCATGCCGGCCGCAGACGGGATCAAGGGCGTGGCCATATGTGCCCCCTTTTTATGCAGCGCCGACTGGCCGGCGGGCCTCGCCAAGATCGTTTCCATCGATCCCTCCAGGTCGATATGACCGTACCCGAGGGCCAAGTCATTTTCAGGTCCTAGGTCCGGATCCACATGGTAGGGGGTAATTCACGGATTGATAGAGCACCTTCCACTCACCGTTAATGCGCCGCCGCCCAACTTGCCCCTGTCCCAGCATCCGCGATTAGCGGAACGTCGATATCCACTGCCGGATGCGCCGCACCCTCCATGACCTCGCGGACCAAGGCCGTCGTCGCCTCAAGCTCGGCATCGGGCACCTCGAACAGCAATTCATCATGTACAGTGAGTAGCATACGCGCTGCGAAACCAGCCGCGTCCAGAGCCTTGGGAACCCGAACCATAGCGCGCTTAATCACATCGGCCGCGCTGCCTTGGATCGGGGCGTTGATCGCCGCGCGCTCGGAGAATGAGCGACGCGCCGGATTGGCGTCCTTGATACCGCCTAAATGCACCTTTCGGCCGAATAGGGTCGCGACATAGCCCTTCTCGCGCGCCTCGGTTTTAGCGGATTCCATATAGACCTTGATCTCCGGATAGCGCTCGAAATAGGCGTCGATATAGGCCTTGGCCTCACCTACGGGAATGCGCAGGGTGCGCGAGAGTCCAAAGCTCGACATGCCGTAGATGATGCCAAAATTAATCGCCTTGGCGTTGCGGCGGACCATCGGGTCCATGCCCTCGATAGGCACGCCGAAGACTTCCGACGCGGTCTGGGCGTGAATATCTATGCCCTCGTGAAAGGCGCGCTTCAGGCTGGCGATATTGGCGATATGCGCGACCAACCGCAGCTCGATCTGTGAATAATCGACGCTAAGCAGAGTATGGCCCGATTTGGCGATGAAGGCGGTACGGATCTTGCGCCCCTCTTCCGTCCTAATCGGTATGTTCTGCAGGTTCGGATCGTTCGAGCTCAACCGGCCCGTGTTCGCCCCAGTCATTGAATAGGAGGTGTGAATGCGCCCCGTCGCCGGATTGATATCCTCGACCAGGGCATCGGTATAGGTGGATTTCAACTTCGACATCTGCCGCCAGTCCAGCACTCGCATTGGCAGATCATGGCCATTGGCTGCCAGGTCCTCCAAGACGTCAGCGCCGGTGGCGTAGGCGCCGGTCTTTGTCTTCTTGCCGCCAGGCAAGCCCATTTGCTCAAACAGGATCTCGCCGAGCTGTTTAGGTGAGCCAATGTTAAATTCAGAACCAACGAGTTTGTGAATTTCGACCGCCTGCTCTTCTAGGCGCCTAGCGAAGTCAGCGGACATGGCTCGCAGGATCTCCGGATCTACTTTGATACCGTTGTTTTCCATCATCGAAAGCACCGGGATCAGCGGCCGCTCCAGAGTCTCGTAAACCGTCGCCATGCCAACCTTGGCAAGCTCCGGCTTCAGCCGATGATGCAGACGCAGGGTCATGTCGGCATCTTCGGCGGCATAATCCAGTGCCTTGTCCAACGGCACTTCCGCAAACGAAATCTGGGCCTTACCCTTGCCACAAACCTCTTCGAATTTGATGTTCGCGTGGTCGAAATGCAGCAGCGAAAGCTCATCCAGCCCGTGGCCGTGCAGTCCGCCCTCCATCACATATGATAGGCACATGGTATCATCTACCGGTCCGACGGACACGCCGCCGTTGCCCGGCTGGATCATCACCAAGGCGTCATATTTGATGTTATGGCCGATCTTCAGAACGCCTGGATTTTCTAACAAAGGTTTCAGGCATCCCACGGCGTCATCGAAGGGTATTTGTTGCGGCACCAGATCGGTCTCGGCCAATAAGCTCCCTTGTTTGTTGGCACCATGGCGCAGCGGCACATAACAGGCCTTGCCCGGCTCGGTCGCCAGTGACAGACCGATCAGCTCGGCTTGGGTGGCGTCCAAGGAGCTGGTTTCGGTATCGAAGGCAACAACTCCCAGTTGCTCGGCTTCCGCGACCCAACGTTCCAGGGCCGCAATATCCTGGACCAGCTCATAGGTGACATCGCCAGCCGGCTCTTCCACCGAGCTCGTAGATGGAACCTCCTGACCAGCATCTGAAAGCTCGGCTTCGTAGCGAGCGATCAACCGCTTAAAACCCTGAACCTTCAGGAATTCGAGCACCGTCGCCGGATCCGCATCACGTACAGCCAGTGCCTCAAGCGGCTGCGGCACCTCGACATCAGTCTTGAGAGTCACCAATTGCCGGCTGATCCGGGCCATCTCCGCATGTTCGATCAGGTTTTCCCTGCGTTTCGGCTGTTTGATTTCACCCGCGCGCTCCAGCAATGTGTCAAGATCACCATATTCGGTGATCAGTTGAGCGGCAGTCTTGACCCCGATACCCGGAACCCCTGGGACGTTATCGACCGAGTCGCCGGCTAACGCCTGAACCTCGATCACTTTTTCTGGGGCCACTCCGAACTTCTCCATCACCTCAGCGGCGCCGATCGAGCGGTTCTTCATCGGGTCGTACATGGCCACATCGGGCCCAACCAACTGCATCAAATCCTTGTCGGAGGAAACGATGGTCACCTCCGCGCCTGCCTCTCGCGCCAGAGTTGCGTAGGTGGCGATCAGGTCATCGGCCTCAAAGCCATGCATCTCGACGGAGGCGACATTAAAGGCTTTTACGGCCTCGCGGATGATGTCAAATTGTGGGATCAATTCCTCTGGCGCCGGCGGGCGTTGGGCCTTGTATTGATCATAAATTTCGCTGCGGAAGGTCTTGCGTGAAGTATCAAAAATCACCGCGCAGTGATCAGCGTCAAGATCCTCGATCAGCTTTATCAACATATTGGTGAATCCGAACACCGCGTTGGTCGGCGTCCCATCCGCACGGCTCATCGGCGGCAGCGCGTGAAAGGCTCGGAAGATAAAGCCAGAGCCATCCACGAGATAATAATGGGAACGGGTATTTTTCAGAACGGGGTCAGTATCGGCCATGGGGCGCTGTCCAGGTGGCTGGTTGTTGACGGACTCTAGCGGGGTAACGGGGCTTGGCAAGGACGGAACGTGTTCGTGATGGAAAGGCGGCTTCGATAGTCACAAACCGCACCGTACCTTGCCACTCCACCCGAGCCGCAGCATAATCTCCGTATCGTCGTAAGCTCTGGAGAATCGAGATGTCCGCCGTCGCAGTCACCGTCCCCACCAAGGTCCGCTACATAAATGCTGAATGGCGGCATAAATCGGAAAGTCCGCGAATCGGCTCCAAGGAGTCAAGGCGCGCCAACACCGCCTATCAAAATGTCGAGGTGCACAACGCTCGCCCCCGGATCGCGTTCGGCGAGATCGGTCTGGATCAAACTGGCTTCGCGCTCTCGACCAATAAAACCACCTGCACGGATTTTCGCGACAGCGACGTGATCAAGCGGGACTATCTGCCCGAGATGCGGGATCTGGTGTGCCGCCTGACCGGAGCAAGCGCGGCCTATCACTATAGCCATCTAGTGCGCACCGAAAAACCGGTCAATTTCAACGATGGTTACGCGCGTTTTGTGCATTGCGACTATAATGTCCGCCGCATCGAGGAAATGTCGCTCGGCGTCTTGAAAGACCACGGGATCGCAGTCAAGGAAGGCCAGAAATTCGCTTGGTTCAACACCTGGCAACCCTTCGATAACCCGGCGATCAACAATCCGCTGGCATTCATTGATGCAAACACGCTACCGCGCGAAGACGTAATCGACTATTTTTACACAGGTAACAATCGCGACAGTTTGGTTGCCGCGCCGATCTACAGCCCCGATCACCGCTGGTGTTATTTCCCGGAGATGACTACCGAGGAAGTGATCGTGTTGAAACAGATGGATCAGCGCCCGGGCCGGGTCGTCTATTGCCCACATACCTCTTTTGACAATCCGCTTGTTGGTGATGACGCGCCACCGAGACGCAGCATCGAGACACGGATCGTCGCGGTCTTCGACCCAGAGTAAAATAGCTTATAGGCCAACAAACCTCTTGGGAGTTTTCACTCTGGACGTGCTCCAGAGCTTTTGCCCAGGGCGATGGCCAGGGTCAATGGCGAACTTATCAGAGTAAACGGTCGACACCTGCGGATGACGGCGGCTCAATCCCTGAATTCAGTTCAAAAGAGCAACACGGGACGCCGTCGTCGCATAATTTTATAGAGGAAAAGCCATGAGCAAAGGCGTGGTCCTGGTCATCGGCGCGGGAGATGCCACCGGCGGCGCCATCGCGAAACGGTTCGCGCGCGAGGGATACGAGGCTGCGATCACCCGACGCACCGTTGAAAAGCTAGGCACGGTGGTAGAGGCGATCCGGGCCGAGGGTGGGATCGCTCATCCCTTCGGCGTCGATGCACGGCGCGAGGAAGAGATGGTCCCTTTCATCGAAAAGGTCGAAAAGGAGATCGGGCCGATCGAGGTCGCAGTCTATAATATCGGCGGTAATGTGCGCTTTGGCATAACCGACACCACCTCGCGGGTCTTCTTCAAGGTCTGGGAGATGTGCTGCTTCGGCGGGTTCCTTACCGGCCGCGAAGTCTCCAACCATATGCGTAAACGCGGGCGCGGCACGATCATGTTCACCGGAGCTACCGCCAGCGTTCGTGGCGGCGCTGGCTTCGCGGCATTTTCAGCAGGCAAGCATGGGTTGCGAGCGCTGGCGCAATCTATGGCGCGGGAACTGGGGCCGGAGGGTATCCATGTCGGCCATGTAATCGTGGACGGCGCCATCGACACCGTCTGGATCAAGGAAATGTTCCCCGAGCGTTACGCTCTAAAGGAACAAGACGGTGTTCTGAACCCCGACGCGATCGCCGAGACCTATTGGACATTCCATTGCCAACCTCGCAATGCCTGGAGTTTCGAGACCGACCTTAGGCCTTGGGTCGAGAAGTGGTGATATCGAAACCCAAAAAAGACCGACACCGGAGATGACCGCTCGGGCCCTTATGCTTCAAGGTACCGGCTCAGATGTTGGCAAATCCCTTTTGGTAGCAGGTTTGTGCCGGATCGCGGCCAGACGGGGTCTCGCAGTACGCCCCTTCAAGCCACAGAACATGTCGAATAACGCTGCTGTCACCGTGGACGGCGGCGAAATCGGGCGCGCCCAGGCCCTTCAGGCCTGGGCCGCCGGCGTAGAGCCGACAGTTCACATGAACCCGGTCCTTCTTAAACCCGAGACCGAGACAGGCGCGCAGATAGTTGTTCAGGGCCGTATGCGCGGGCATGCGCGGGCTCGGGAATATCAGGCGCTTAAACCCGAACTTCTCTCCGCCGTTTTGGAGAGCCTCGAGACGCTCAAGGCGGAGGCCGACCTGGTGATCGTCGAAGGCGCTGGCAGCCCTGCCGAGATCAACCTCAGAGCTGGCGACATCGCCAATATGGGGTTCGCCGAGGTCGCCGACGTGCCGGTGATACTGGTTGGCGATATCGACCGGGGTGGTGTAATCGCCAGCCTTGTTGGCACACAAACTGTCATGGCGGACCATGACAAAGCCCATGTTGCCGGCTTCATCATCAACAAATTTCGCGGCGACATGTCACTTTTCAGCAACGGTCTTGCTGAAATTGAACGACGCACCTCTTGGCCAAGCTTTGGGGTGGTGCCCTGGTTCGCCGACGCGAACCGCTTGCCCGCCGAGGACGCGGTTAGCCTAAAACACATGTCCAGCCATGCCAACCAGGGCATCCGTATCGCGGTACCGATGCTCTCCCGCATCGCTAATTTCGATGATCTCGACCCCCTGCGGCTGGAAAACGACGTCAGCGTGCTGATGATTGAACCAGGTCAGGCAATCTCGGGTGATGTCGACCTAGTCCTGCTGCTCGGGAGTAAATCGACGATCGGCGACCTTGCGTTTGTTCGGTCCCAGGGGTGGGACATCGATATTTTGGCCCATGTCCGCCGTGGGGGCCGAGTGCTCGGGCTCTGCGGTGGTTATCAGATGCTTGGGCGCCATATCAGTGACCCGGACGGTATCGAGGGGTCGCCTGAAACCGTTGAAGGACTAGGCTTGCTGAACGTTGAAACCGTCCTGGGAGGCACCAAAACCCTTACTCACGTGACCGGGCGGGACCTGGTGCACGCCGAACCAATCGAGGGGTACGAGATTCACATCGGCCAGACCCACGGACCCGACCGTGCCCGACCCATGCTAGAAATCACCAACACGAGCGGGCAAACCAGCAAAGATGGTGCGCGTTCCGTCGACGGCCGCGTCGCCGGCTGCTACGTGCACGGACTTTTCAGCGCCAACGGCTTTCGCCACCAGGCGCTGACAGCGCTTGGTCGCGATCAAGAAGGCATCATCGATTTTCAGGGGGAGATCGACGGGGTGCTGGATCGTTTGGCGGATCATCTCGATAACCATTTAGACATAGACGGGTTGTTCGCGCTTGCGCGCTGAGTCCCGGTCTGTATGGTGACGCTCAATTTTGGAATTGGCCCCCGGAGAGGTCCATGCGTCGTCTTTTAACAATGTTCGGAGCCTTGTTTTTTCTCATGATAGCCAGTAACGCCGAGGCCCAGGACCTCGAAAATCAGCTATATCTTGATCTCAAGGACGGTCGGGTCGTCATTGACCTGCGCACCGATGTCGCTCCTGAGCACGTCGCTCGGATCAAGGAACTGACCCGCGAAGGTTTCTACGACGGAATCGTCTTTCACCGGGTGATTGATGGGTTCATGGCCCAAACCGGTGACCCGACCGGTACAGGCATGAGCGGGTCCGGTCAAAAACTAAAGGCGGAATTTTCAAGTGCGCCTTTCGTGCGTGGCACTGTCGGCATGGCTCGCTCCCAGGACCCGAACAGCGGAGACAGTCAGTTTTTCATCTGCCTCGGCGATGCCCAGTTCCTGAATGGTCAGTACACGGTCTGGGGCGCGGTCAGCGAGGGCATGGAGCATGTCGATGGGATCACAAAGGGTGAGCCGCCAGCGAACCCGGATCAAATCATCAAAATGCAAGTAGCCGCCGACGCCGAATAGAACCGCAGCGATATAATCAAGGTCTCCCATAATCACGCACCGGGACCCGACGATTCCGGCGCATGGTTTTTCGACAACCGTGTCAGGAAATCGGTGTGTTGCATCGGGCCATCTCTTCGGGAGCTCCTGCTGAAAGCGACCCCACCGTAGCCGCCGAGGTGGAGACATTGTTGCAGACTAGTTTTTGTAAACAAATCGCTTAGCCAGGGCGTTTTTCAGCCTAACAGATCGCTACCGTTCGTCGAGCATGCGCCACCAACGGTATGCTCCGTTATACGGGAAACCGGACCACGGCGGTTCCAGGCGCGGTAACTTCGTTCTGCTCGTTGCGGATAAAGATATTAACTGCGACCTCTCCTGTCACCAGATCAACCGATGTTATCGTCCCACCCGATGTCAGCGTTTCTCCCAGATACGAAGCCTTGCGATTAGAATAGCCAAATGACGCCAGTACAGCCTCGTCACCCATCCAATTCACCACCGCCTGGCTAAGCCAGTCACCTTGAAGCGGCCCATCAATTACCACCGCTGGGTGTTTTTCGACCTTAGTGGTATACCGTTCGTCATAGTGGATGCGATGCGGGTTCCAGATCGCGGCATTGTAGCAAAACAGTGAAACATTAGTCGCGGTATAACGACGTTCCGGTAGGGCGTCTCCAACCTTGAGCATGTTGAAATCCACCATCACGTCACCTCAAAATTCGCGTCTGTTTTTGATCAAGCACCGGCTCTCCAGCCTCAGTGCGGCAGGCGATCGTGTAGGTCACAAAAATTAGTGGCCCGGTACGCCCCTGCTTTTCGGTCAGTGCCGAAAGGCTGCGGTCGAACACAAGAACGTCCCCAGCGTGGACGGTTCGGTGAAAATCGAATTCAATCCCGCCAGCCATGACCCTTTTCAACGGTAATTCCGGCACCAGCGACGCTTGGGCCAGGCCGTCAGGGCCAAGCTCGTCCAACGGAACGACCTCTCGCGCCAGACCGGCGACGAACATTGGGGGTGCCTCGTCGCCATGAAGGTATTTTTTCTGGGATTGCTCCGTCGAGATCGCATATTTCACGATGTCTCGGCGGCTGACCTCGACCGAAACCGGCGGGTCAGCCCGACCAATCCAGGCCAGGGCTTCGTCCGTGAGCAAGTTGCTCATGCCACCTCTCCATCGATTATATCTTAGTCTCAAGAGACCGAGAGCGACTGTAAATGCCCCGACGCCTCCAGGCCATAGGCCGCATGGTGATTGGTCTACCCGTCAAGCGTCAAATGGTTCATCAGACCCCCAAGGCAGCTGTCAACGTCGCCACCCAGATTATCGATTTGGTTCCGCGAGAAACTGAACCAACGAGGCACCAATGCGGTCATACCGCCGAAGTTCAGCCAAAAACAATAGATCCCGCATGACTAAAAATTATATCGATGGTACCATCTGGTAGAAAACTATTGTGTTGCGATCAAGGAATCCCAAGGTGTCGCCACCAGATATGGCATGACTTATTTAAGCCACACCCCGCCTCATGGCTCGCCCACTCCACATGCCTAACAAAACCTGCTACACCCCACAAATGACAACACCTCATCCCCTATCCGCCGCGAAGGATATCTTCGCCTATCGCCCGTATTGGGCGCACCGGTTCGGACCGGCGCCGTTCCTGCCAATGAGCCGGGAAGAGATG
>JAPKDN010000958.1 GCA_028822575.1 Alphaproteobacteria bacterium
CCTTCAAATCACTGGCGACGGAGCCGATCACCATGACCATCCGTCACGAGCGCATCACCTATCCGCCCCGCGGCCTGCTCGGCGGCCAGAATGGTGCCGCCGGATTGGACCTCATCAACGAACAACCGATCGCCGCGAAGTCGCGCCAATTACTGAAAACCGGCGATGTCGCAACCTTCCAAATGCCGGGCGGAGGCGGCTTGCATTCACCAGACGAGCGGACGCGGAAGGCGGTCGAGCGCGATGTTGCACGGGGCCTTTTGAGCCGGGAAAAGGCGAGCGAGGTTTACGATTTTGACAAAACTTTTAGCGCCAATGAGTAAAGTACGTATCGGCGTCGATATCGGCGGCACCTTCACGGATGTGGTACTCTGGAACATCGATGCTGGGAAAACCCAGAATACCAAACTACTGACCACGCCAGACGATCCGTCGCGCGCAGTCATGGATGGCATCCGGCGCATCCTCGACGAACACAGCATCGCACCGGCAGATGTCGAAGCGGTCATTCACGGAACGACCCTAGTGGCTAACGCCTTGATCGAACGGAAAGGCGTGAAAACCGGACTGATCACAACGCGCGGATTTCGTGACGTGTTAGAGATTGGGCGAGAGTGGCGTTACGACCTATTCGACCTCGCAATCGAAATGCCGACACCCCTCGCTGAACGGAGTGCCCGGGCGGAAATCACGGAACGTCTGGACGCCGACGGCAATGTTCTAACGCCCTTGGCGTTGGAGGAGTTGGACAACATCGCCGATGCCTTTCAAGCCGCCAATGTCCAATCCGTCGGCGTCTGTCTGTTACACGCCTATCGGAATTCCGCCCACGAGTTAGCGATCAAGCATCGACTGGCGGAGATAGCGCCTGATCTGTCGGTTTCACTCTCTTCCGTCGTCAGCGCTGAAATGGGCGAGTACGAGCGCAGCTCCACAACGGTCGCCGACGCCTACGTCCATCCAATCTTCAAACACTATGTTGAACGATTGGTCGACGGCCTGGCGGGGATGGCCATCGGTTGCGACTTGCTTCTTGTCCTCTCCGACGGACGAACGGTGCGCCACGATACGGCGACAGAATTCCCGATCCGGCTGGTACAATCCGGCCCCGCGGCGGGTGCGCAAGCCGCCGTCCTCTACGGTGGGGTCTCCGGCGAGCACGACCTGTTGTGTTTCGATATGGGTGGAACCACAGCCAAGGCCTGTTTGATCGAAAACGGCGAGCCGCAGCGATCCGCAAGCTTCGAGGTCGCACGCGTCTTCCGTTTCGCGGAAGGTAGCGGCCTACCGCTCCAAATCCCCGCCATCGACATGATCGAAATTGGTGCTGGCGGCGGTAGCATCGCGCGGATTGACCGATTGGGTTTGATCCAAGTCGGCCCGGACAGCGCGAGCTCGGAACCGGGTCCGGTCTGCTACGGCAAGGGCGGCACAGAGCCGACAGTGACCGACGCCGACCTCATCTTGGGATATCTCGATGCCGACAGTTTTCTTGGTGGTGCGATGCATCTCGAAAAAGCGACGGCGATCGAGGCGATCCGCACGAAGCTTGCGGACCCCTTAGGGATCTCCGTGGAAGAAGCAGCCTGGGGCATCCACGAGACGGTCACCGGTAATATGGCGCAAGCAGCCGCCATCCACGCCATCGAAAAAGGCCTGAACATCACCCGCTTTAAAATGGTGCCCATCGGTGGCGCCGGTCCAGTTCACGCCTGCAGCCTAGCA
>JAPKDN010000086.1 GCA_028822575.1 Alphaproteobacteria bacterium
CGCGCCGACCATAAATGGTCCAACGGGCAGCCGTTCACGGTCGAGGATTTTCGCTATTGGTGGAAAGACGTCGCGAACAACGACGAGCTTTCACCCGTCGGACCACCCACGGTCATGCGCGTCGACGGTGAATTGCCTAAATTCGAGATCCTAGACCCGCTTACAGTTCGCTACACCTGGCTCAAGCCGAATCCGGACTTTCTGGTCCGTTTGGCTGGCGCGAGCCCTTTGTATATCTATCGCCCAGCTCATTATTTACGCCAGTTCCACGCAAAATACACCGACACCGAAGCATTAGATGCTTCGGTCAAGAAAGCCCGTCAGCGTAACTGGTCATCGCTGCACAACAAGTTCGACAACCTTTATCGAAATGACAATTTGGACTTGCCGGTACTTCAACCCTGGAAGATCGTCACAAAAATCTCATCCGATCGGTTGAGCTTCGTCCGCAACCCGTATTTTCATAGGGTCGATCCGGCTGGCAACCAGCTTCCCTATGCCGATGAATGCCTGCTGTCGATCGCCAACAACAAACTCATTCCGGCGAAGGTCGGAACCGGCGAGGTGGACCTGCAAGCGCGTTACCTGCGGTTCGACGACTACACGTTCCTTAAGCAGGGCGAATCTCGTCAGCCCTACAAGACCCATCTCTGGCAGACCGCCAAGGGCGCGCATCTGGCGCTGTTTCCCAATTTGAACGTCGAAGACCCGGGGCTACGAACCTTGTTCCGCGATGTCAGATTTCGCCGCGCACTCTCCATGGCGGTAAACCGCCACGAGATCAATCAGGTGATCTATTACGGGCTCGCCTTGGAGGGTAACAATACCGTCCTGCCCCACTCGCCGCTCCACGATCCGAAATACCAGAATTCCTGGGCGAGTTTCGATATCAAAGCGGCGAACAAGCTGCTGGACGAAATAGGACTGATCGAGCGGGACAGCCGGGATATTCGATTGCTGCCGGATGGACGCCCACTGGATATAATCATCGAAACCGCCGGCGAGAGTACGGAGCAAACCGACGTTCTGGAGTTGATCCACGACAGCTGGCTGGAGGTCGGTATCAAGGTCTATTCCAAGCCATCACAGCGCAATGTCTTTCGCAATCGGATTTTTTCCGGGGCGACCGCGATGTCGATCTGGTTTGGTATTGAAAACGGCCTCGCCACGGCCGAGACCAGCCCCGCGCAATTCGCGCCAACCACGCAGCAATCCTTGCAATGGCCTAAATGGGGCCAGCATTTCGAGACCGGCGGCAAGGCCGGGCAGGCGCCTGATATGAAGCCCGCGCAAGAATTGCTCAAGCTGTACCATGAATGGCGGGGCGCAGCCTCGGTCGAGGTCAAGCTCAAAGCCTGGCGTCGTATGCTGGAGATCAACGCGGATGAAGTTTTCACCATAGGCTTGATCTCGGGTGTCCTGCAACCAGTCGTGGTTTCGCTGGCGCTGCGCAATGTGCCAAAAAAAGGCATCTACAACTGGGATCCAGGCGCCCATTTCGGCATCTATAGCCCCGATACTTTCTGGTTCGACACCGCCGCCAGCGGCAAGCCATAGGAGAGACAAGACGTGTTTGCCTATGTCATCCGCCGCATTCTGATAATGATCCCGACATTGATTGCGATCAGCGCGATAACGTTCGTCATCATCCAGCTCCCACCGGGCGATTATCTATCGACCTTGATCGCGGAGTTGCAAAGCCAGGGCGAGAATGTCGACACGGCCAAGATTGATGCTTTACGGGCACAATATGGCCTCGATCGCCCGATGATCGAACAATATTTGGTCTGGGTCTGGGGCCTGCTGAATGGGGATTTCGGATTCTCCTTCGAGTATCAGCTCCCGGTCGCGGACGTGGTTGGCGACCGGTTATTTCTGACCCTAGTCCTGAACTTCACCACTATCATCTTCATCTGGATCGTGTCCTTCCCGATCGGCATTTATTCGGCGACACACCAGTACAGCTGGGGTGATTATGGCCTTACCTTTGTCGGTTTCATCGGTCTGGCGACCCCAAACTTCCTGCTTGCGCTGGTGCTGTTGTATTTCGCCAATGTCTGGTTTGGGACCTCGATCGGCGGATTAATGGATCCGGCTTATATCGATCAGCCCTGGAGCACGGGCAAGATACTATCGGTGCTGGAACATCTCTGGGTCCCAGTGGTGGTGATCGGGACATCCGGTACCGCCGGGATGATCCGGCGGCTGCGGGCCAATATGCTGGACGAGTTGCAAAAGCAATATGTCGTCACAGCGCGGGCCAAGGGCCTGTCACCCTTCAAGACGCTTATTAAGTACCCGCTGCGCACCGCGTTGAACCCGTTCATCGCGGATATCGGCAACATGCTTCCGCAGGTCGTGTCAGGATCGGCCATCGTCTCGATGGTGCTGTCCCTGCCGACGACGGGGCCGATGCTGATCGCGGCGTTGCAAAGCCAGGATATGTATCTTGCAGGCTCGTTCCTGATCTTCCTCGCCATGCTGACGGTGGTCGGGATGTTCCTGTCGGATCTTGCCCTGGCCTGGCTTGACCCTCGAATAAGGCTCGGCGGGGGAGCGAACCGATGAGCGAAGCTGGCCGTCGCCCCATCCCACATTACGTCAACAAGGCGCCTTTCGATCCGAATATCACCGAGGTTCTGACGCCCGAGCAGGAACGCTACTACATGGCCACACAGTGGCAGCTCATGTGGTGGAAGCTACGCCGTCATCGCTTGGCGGTGATTTCTGGCGCGGTCCTGGTGTTCATGTATTTCTCGGTGATAATAAGTGAACTGCTGGCTCCCTATGGCCTTAGTTCCCGAAATACCGATTTCATCTACGCGCCCCCCCAAGGCATCAATCTCTTCCATGAAGGGTCGTTCGTTGGACCCTTCGTGTATGGCCTCGACTACGAGCTGAACATGATAACCTTAAAACGGGAGTACACGCGCAATCCAGACAAGGTCGAACCGATCCGCTTCTTTTGCTTCGGCGACAGATACGTGTTCTGGGGGATGATAGACGGGAGTTTCCACCTGTTCTGCCCGGCCAAGGCCGGGACTCTTTTTCTGTTGGGTACCGACCGCCTCGGCCGCGACGTGCTATCGAGGATCGTCTATGGCACCCGGGTGTCGCTGACCGTCGGCTTGATCGGCATCATCATTAGCTTTGTCATCGGGATCACGGTCGGCGGTCTGGCTGGCTATTACGGTGGCTGGATCGACAATTTGACCCAGCGGATCATCGAAATCATCCGTTCGTTTCCGGAACTGCCACTGTGGATGGCCCTGTCGGCCGCGTTGCCTGTGACCTGGAGCCCGATCCTGGTATATTTCGGCATCACGTTGATCCTGGGCATGCTGGATTGGACCGGCCTCGCCCGCGCAGTGCGCTCGAAACTCCTGTCCTTGCGCGAGGAGGATTTCGCGCTGGCCGCCCAACTCATGGGCGCCAAGCCGAAACGCATCATCGGCCGGCATCTGCTCCCCAGCTTCATGAGCCATTTGATTGCGTCGGCGACCTTGTCTATCCCGTCGATGATCCTTGGCGAGACGGCTCTGAGTTTCCTGGGGCTTGGTCTCAGACCACCGATCACGTCATGGGGCGTGCTGCTGACCGAGGCGCAGAACATCAACGCGGTGGAGCTCTATCCCTGGATTATGACCCCGGTGATACCGGTGATCATCATCGTGTTGGCGTTCAATTTCTTCGGCGACGGGCTGCGGGACGCGGCGGACCCGTATCGGTAGGGTGGAGTCGAATCGCGACCCAAGCAATGACGTTTAATAAAGCCCAACCTCCCGCGCCTTAAGCCGCAACATCGCCATTACTCGGTCGATGGTGGGTGTCTCCAGCCCCGCTTCGGCACCGAAGCGGCTAACGATGGTGCCGATGCTGTCGATTTCCATGGGGCGCTGGGCGTCCCAGTCCTGCAGCATCGAGGGCCGGTGAACGGTGCGGTGCTTCTCCTCGAGCAGGCGCGGCCAATCCAAGTCGAGGGAAATCCCGTGCGCAGCCGCGACGGCCGCCGCCTCGGTGATCATCTCGCATGAAATCTCAGTCATCGCCGGGTCGGCGGAAAGCTTAGTTTCCGGTACCCCGGTCAAAACCGCCAGTGGTGATCGCGAGAGATTGATCACCAGTTTGGCCCAGATCGCATGCCGGATATCCTGGCTTATCGGCCCATCCAGCCCGGCCTTGCCCAACACCTCGGACAAGGCGAGCACCCGATCGCTATTCGTTCCATCGGGCTCGCCAAGAGCGAACTTGGCCCGGGTTGGGCGATTGCAGATCACCATGCCCGGCTCGGGAATGCGCACCGGGCAATCTACGACACAGCCGATTGCCCGCTTCTCGCCCACGGTCCGGCGCAGACTTCCAGTCGGATCGAGCAAACTCGCCGCGCCGGTTAATGGCCCGTCGCGGCCATGATCGTACCACCAAGGTAACCCGTTCATCGCGAAGATGACGGGCGTATCCGCGCCGAGAAGCGGGCCGATGCCATCCCCTACCGCCGCCAGAGCCGGACCCTTGACAGTAACGAACACCGCGTCGGTGGCGCCGATCTGACGAGGGTCTTCGGCGCAATTCGGATAGGTGATAAATTTCTCCTCGCCGTGGATCAGGGTAAGACCCTTGGAACGCAGAGCATCTAGGTGCGCGCCACGGGCGATCAACGAGACCTCGTGGCCTGCCCTGGCCAGATACGCACCGAGAAAGCCGCCAATCGCGCCGGCGCCGTAGATACAGATTTTCATAAACTCACGTTCCACATCTTGAAGGTCTTCGCGGAATTTTGATTTGACGGAATTCGCACAACAAAAAGAAACGTCGCGCCCGCGAATGATAGACCCTTCCGTGCCGAGCAGAAATCGTTCAATAGCCTTCGTCTTGAACTTACTCGGTGGGTGAAGTCGACCAGTGCCGAGCGGGCGGTCTTGATAGTTTATTTGGATGCGGGACATTTCAGACAATCGATGTCTTGCTCTGCCGCATGGGGCCGTCATCAACCAACCGAGACCTCATGCGCACCCCGAACCGCGCCCGTTCCCTCGCTCTGATCATTCTGTGCCAGCTCATGGCAATGGCTCTATGGTTCTCGGCGACTGCCGTGGTGCCAGCCCTTAAAGCCGAGGGTGGGCTGGATGACTTCACTGCGGGATTGTTCACCAGCGCGGTCCAGGCCGGATTCGTGATCGGCACCTTGTGTTTCGCACTAACCGGTATCGCTGACCGATTCGACCCAAGACGGATTATTTTCATATCGGCGGAGATCGCCGCGTTGACCAACCTATCGATCTTGGCGCTAGACCCCGCCGGTCCGCTCGCCATCACGCTGCGGTTGGTGACAGGGGTATGCATGGCGGGGATCTATCCCATCGGCATGAAACTAGTGGCCAGTTGGGCCCGCGGCAATGTCGGGATGCTGGTTGGCGCCTTGACTCTGGGATCCGCAAGTCCGCATCTCTTCGTCTTCGCCGGCGGCTTGGATTGGCGTTTTACACTGATCCTAGCCTCGGCCTCGGGAGCCGTCGCCGGTGTTCTTATCCTGGCCGCCGGCGAAGGGCCAGCAGCCTGGCTAGCCGCGCACTTCAAAATCAGCGATGTGAGAGCCTATTGGACCAATCGCGGTATCCGATATGCCAATTTTGGCTATCTCGGCCATATGTGGGAGATTTATGCCATGTGGGCCTGGATTGGTATCTATTTCTCTATGGAACTGGGGGGCGGGACCGGTGACAAAGACGCCGGCGCCCTGGCGGCATTGGTGACCTTTGGCATCGTCGCGTCTGGAGCACTCGGGGCGGTTGTCGCCGGTTGGTCGGCGGATCGGGTTGGGCGCACCGTCGTTACCAGTTTTTGCATGGCCATAAGCGGCTCTTGCGCGTTGGCGATCGGTTTCGCCACGGACCTTGGGCCTTGGTGGATGGGCGCAGTGGCGCTGGTCTGGGGCCTCACCATTGTCTCCGATTCGGCGCAGTTCTCGGCCAGTGTGACGGAGTTGTCGGAGCCAGACCAGATCGGGACCATGCTGACCCTTCAGACCTGTGTTGGGTTCCTATGAACTCTTGCGACCATACAGGCAGTGCCCTGGTTCGCCGAGATGTTCGGATGGCGCCACGCCTTCGCGCCGCTTGCGATTGGGCCGTTTCTTGGGGTTCTGGCGATGCTTCATCTGCGCCGCCTTCCCGAGGCCACGAAGCTTGCCGGTGGGCGCCGCTAACCCCGAGCTTGCGCGACACCTTTCAGCGACGCAAAATCGAGCAAACTAAGCGTCGTGGCCCACTGCGCCGCAAAACCCGCCGAGAAAGTACGGAGAGACCCATGGCCGATAATAATTCGAACGACCCGAATAAGGGCAAGCGCCGCTCATCCGATTGGTATGGAAAACAAGACAAGGACGGGTTCGGACATCGCTCGTGGATGAAGAACCGGGGGTTGCCAGCAGATCAATTCGATGGCCGCCCAGTGATCGGTATTTGCAACACCTGGTCGGAGTTTAATCCATGCAATGCCCATTTCCGGGATATCGCGGAACGGGTGAAGCGCGGGGTCTATGAGGCCGGTGGCGTGCCAATGGAGTTTCCGGTGTTCTCTACCTCCGAGAGCCAGTTACGCCCGACCGCCATGCTGTACCGCAATCTGGCGGCGATGGATGTCGAAGAATCTATTCGCGGCTTGCCGATGGATGGGGTGGTTCTGTTGGTTGGTTGCGACAAGACCACGCCAGCGCTCATGATGGGCGCCGCGTCGTGTGATCTACCGACCCTCGTTGTTTCCGGTGGGCCGATGCTGAACGGGCATTACAAGGGCGAGCTCATGGGCTCCGGCACCAATACCTGGAAGTTCTCGGAGATGGTCAAGGCCGGTGAGATGACCCTGGAGGATTTCATGTCGGCCGAGGAGGGCAATTCTCGCTCTGCTGGCCATTGCATGACCATGGGCACGGCCTCGACCATGGCCAGCTTTGCCGAGTCCATCGGTATCGCGCTGCACGCCAACGCCGCGATCCCAGCGGTGGATTCCCGCCGCTATGTGCTGGCCCAGATGGCTGGCCGGCGCATCGTCGACATGGTCAAGGAAGACGTCACCATGTCCTCGCTGTTGAAGCGCGAGAATTTTGAGAACGCGATCATGGTTAACGGGGCCATCGGCGGGTCGACCAACGCCGTGGTCCACATGCTGGCCATCGCGGGACGCATGGGCATCGACATTACGTTGGATGATTGGGACCGACTCGGTCAGGACGTGCCTTGTCTGGTCAACCTGATGCCGTCTGGCAAATACTTGATGGAGGACTTCTTCTATGCCGGCGGTTTGCCAGCGGTGGTGCGGGAGTTGGAGAATTTCATCCACAAGGACGCGATGACCGCCAATGGCAACACTCTGTGGGACAACTGCAAGGACGCCCAATGTTATAATAGGGATGTTATTTTCCCAGCCGACGCGCCATTCAAGCCAGATGGTGGCATCGCCGTATTGCGCGGCAATCTGGCGCCAGGCGGGGCAATCATCAAACCCTCCGCAGCCTCGCCGGAGCTGATGGTGCATCGTGGCCGGGCGGTCGTGTTCGAAAACATCGAGGACTATCACGAGCGTATCGACGACCCAGATCTCGACATCGACGAGAGCTGCATGATGGTGCTGAAATACTGTGGTCCAAAGGGGTACCCCGGCATGGCCGAAGTTGGCAACATGGGCTTACCATCCAAGGTGCTGAAGAAAGGGATAACCGACATGGTCCGAATTTCGGACGGCAGGATGAGTGGCACCGCCTATGGCACCGTGGTCCTGCACACCACGCCGGAAGCCGCAGCAGGCGGGCCACTCGCGTTCGTCCAAAACGGTGACATGATTGAACTCGACGTACCGAACCGGAAGCTCCATCTTGACATTACAGACGCGGAATTGGCGCGGCGCAAGGAGGGTTGGGAAGGTTTCAAATCCCCTTATGATCGCGGCTACACTAAAATCTATGTGGAGCACGTGAACCAGGCCGACCAAGGCGCCGATCTGGACTTCCTGGTGGGCAAGAGCGGCACCCCAATTTTGCGGGAGTCGCATTGACGGCCCGTTACCTATGGATAGACCTCATTATCCGTGCCCACATCACTGGATAATGAGGTCCTCGACCACCTTGGCATAGTCGGTAATCTGCTCGTAGCCGTCCTCGGTGACGATAAAGTTATCGGCCAACCCTGGGTGCGGAAAGTACCGGCGGCGGTCGCTGAGCCGTCGACCGCCAGGATCATGCCAGGCCTCAGCACCGTCTTGTCGTCGAACACCAGTTCGGGGCCTCCAGGAGAGGATAATCGTATCTCGCACCCGGGAAAACCTCGGCATAGGCGGCGTGGATGTCTTGCGCCAAGGCACCGGGACTTAGCTTCTCCAATGCCACCGCCTAACTGTCGACTGCAATCTGATAGACGGCAGCTTGACTTCGCTCCCCGATCTCTTTGATCCAGAAGGTCCAATCGAAGCCGAGCTTGAAACGGTGGAAATTAGTCATCCCGCAAATGCACATGAACAATGGTTTGCCGCGCTTTATGATCCGAGTGGAGGCCCCGTGATGTGGCATGGTTATGTCCTGACCCGGCGCCATGATCTAAAGGAAATGTATCTGCAGCAACACGCGGAGACCTTGATAATGGCCCGCAAGCAACGCCGCCACCGCGGTCGCCAGCGCGACCTCGAACGCCGGCACGCCGTCGCCGATCATCGCGCGGGCCGCATCCATCATCGCCATCAATACATCTTTTTATAATAGAGGGTCCGTTGTTTTTGGCTGAACTTAGGCGGTACGACTGCGCTGGTGCCGCGTTGGTTCAGTTCCTCACAGAACTAATCGGTGTCAAATGCCTGGTCGGCCAATAAGGCACCCAAGTGACGGCCGTCGACCAGGGTGACGATCTTAGCGGTCAAGCCTACTCGTAAGCACCCGATGGCCGTATTTTGGCTCCTCTTTTACGCCCCTAGCCTTGTTTTGAACGCTAACAATGGTGCCATCGATGAGAGCGTATTCGTAGTCCAGATCTTGAGACATGACGCGGAAAAGGTGATCATAAACGCCTTTTTGAGCTCATCGCCGAAAACGTCTGGCAAGGAACAACTCGGCGAGCCGGTGCGGACGTGCCATAAAACTCCATCCA
>JAPKDN010000087.1 GCA_028822575.1 Alphaproteobacteria bacterium
TGCAGGTGTAGTTTCTGAAATGGACACAGATCATGCCATCTAAACATGATGATGATCCGTCAAGCCTTGCCAAGCCGCTGGCCACGCCCGACGATACATTCAAAATCCCTTGATACGATATTTTGGAGGCAGACCCTTGGCCATCCCCACGCATTCCGATTTGATTGCGGCATTTTACGCCTCGATCGGCCCTGTTCTGACCCGATACGAAGCCGATTTGGGGACGGCAACCCTAACGGCGTGCCAGTCCCACACGTTTGATCTGGACGTCCAATACGCCTGGAGGCACCCGGAGTTACCGATTTTCTATGTGGTGATCAGTAATGGGGGTCCCGGGCGAACCGGCGATGTCAACCAGCTTGTCAGTTGCAAAATCGATCCCGTTAGCGGGAATTTCGAACCTTTTGGGCCGGCGCGGGATCTGCGCTGGCGTCCATTGCATGTTTCGATGGACCGACAGAACGCATATATCCTAGTAGCTTACAACAATCCAAGCGCAGTTACCGCTCACGAGATCCGCAGCGACGGCAGCCTTGGCGAGGAAGTCGCCCAACCGGACGACCTGGACGTCGGCACATTCGGCCATCAAGTCATGGCCACGCCGGACGGCGACGCGGTGGTCCTGGTCTGCCGGGGCTACGACGCCGAAGATGGTGCAGTCGAGCAGCCGGGAGCGCTAAAGATATATGGCTATGCCGACGGAAACCTTACGCCGCGTGCGTCGATCGAGCCCGATGGAGGGTTTGGCTTCGGGGCCCGACATCTGGATTTTCACCCGACTAAGCCGTGGCTCTTTGTCGGCGTCGAGCGGCAAAGCGAACTGCTTGTTTTTCAAATGGAAGGCGGGTCGGTTCGCCCGGACGCGCTGCATCGAATATCAACCTTGGCAGGCCCGAATGAGGGTCCCGCGCGTCAGGCCATGTCTGGTATTCATTTTCATCCGAACGGCAAGACGGTCTTCATTTCTAACCGCGCCTATGGCCAGCTCAACAGCGAACTCGGCCCCGCCGCGCCGGAAGGGGAGGACAATATCGCGGTCTTCGCAGTGGACCAGGACACGGGCAAGCCAACACCGATACAACACGCGCCCACTCATGGCCATCTGCCCCGGACCTTTTCGATCGACAGCTCGGGACGCATGCTGGTCGCGGCAAATTCCGAAGCATCCCCGAAGGTCGCGGCCGATGGAAGCGTCCGCGAGGTCCCGCTGAGTCTGATTACCTTCAAGATTGCTGATGACGGGACTTTGACTGAGACCAGTGTGATGGAATTCCCGGAGAAGGACGAGTTGTTGTTCTGGGCCGGGTACTTATGAGGAGCAGCGGAGCGGCGTTTCTAAGGACCCCGTTCACCGCCTGACGACGGCTGCGTCAGCCCACTCCGAGCACTCATCAGAACGAAGATGGACAATCCAGCACCTCGGGCTGGCCGTATGCCACCTTGGGGTAGTAAAATGAATTCCTCACATGAGGAGCGCTTCTATCCATGAGCATCAACGGAAAAGCTTATATAGCGGGGGTGTATGAACACCCCACGCGTAAAGCGATCGACAAATCCCTGGCCCAATTGCACGCCGAGTCCGCGCTGGGTGCGCTGGCCGACGCGGGTCTGTCCAAGAACGACGTGGACGGCTATTTCTGCGCCGGTGACGTCCCGGGCCTAGGCGCCTTGTCGATGATCGACTATATGGGGCTGAACCTTCGTCACATGGACACCACTGAGAGCGGGGGTTCGTCCTATCTGATGCATGTCGGGCACGCCGCCGAGGCAATCGCGCTTGGCAAATGCTCGGTGGCGCTGATAACGTTGGCTGGCCGCCCCCGCGCCGAGGGTATGGCGACCGGTACCGCGCCACGTAACTATGGTAGCACCTCGCCGGACGTGGCGTTCGAGTTCCCGTTTGGCCCGACCGTGGTAAACATGTACGCCATGTGCGCGATGCGTCACATGCACGAATACGGCACCACGTCCGAGCAATTGGCCTGGATCAAAGTCGCCGCCTCACACCATGCCCAGCACAATGAGAACGCGATGCTGCGCAACGTGGTGACGGTCGAGGACGTCGTGAACTCGCCGTTGATTTCAGACCCATTGCACCGGCTTGATTGCTGTGTGATCAGTGATGGTGGCGGCGCAATCATCGTCACATCGCCGGAAATCGCCAAGACGCTGAACCGACCCCTAGTCAAGGTATTAGGCGTCGGCGAATCCCCAAAGGGGCAAATGGGCGGTAAGGTCGACCTTACCTATTCTGGCGCCGTCCGCTCCGGCGCGACCGCCTTCGAGGAGGCGAAAGTCAAGGCGGCGGATATGAAATACGCCTCGATCTATGACAGCTTCACCATCACCGTTTTGATGCAGCTGGAAGATCTTGGCTTCTGCGAAAAAGGCAAGGGTGGCGCGTTTGTTTCCGATGGCAACTTGATTTCAGGCGTTGGCAATCTGCCGTTCAACACCGATGGCGGCGGGCTGTGCAACAACCATCCGGCTAACCGGGGTGGCTTGACCAAGGTCGTCGAGGCGGTTCGTCAGTTGCGCGGCGAGGCACACCCGGCGGTTCAAGTCGCCAATTGCGATCTGGCGCTGGCCCACGGCACCGGTGGCTCGCTTGGTACTCGCCATGGCGCCTCCACCGTTATCATGGAACGGGAGTAAGACCAATGAACGCGAAACAACGCACCTTCCCCACTCCCGAGTCAGATCCGGATACCGAGGCATTTTGGGCTGCGGCCAAGGACGGCAAACTGATGCTGGGGAGCTGCAAACCCTGCGGTGAAAAGCACTACTACCCCCGTGGCATGTGCCCGCATTGTGGAAGTAGCGATGTCGAGCTGACCCAGTCCAATGGCAAGGGAGAGATCTACTCCTACAGCGTTCTGCGCCGGGTCGACCCGCCCTATGCGATCGCTTATGTGACGTTGGAAGACGGTCCGACCATGATGACAAACATCATTGAGGCGGACCTGGACGCCCTGTCCATTGGCCAAAAGGTTCAGCTTAAATTCTCCCCCACCGAAGAAGCGGGCGGCGCCCCGGTGCCGACGTTCAAGCCGGCGTAATTGTCGACGACATGAGTTAAGACCAAGCGCCCCGGCATTGTCCGGGGCGCTTTGGTTTTAGGGATGTGGTGGACAGTCTTAGGCGAAAAATGCCGCCATGCCGACAAAGCCATATCGCTATCCGGGAAATCCCAATACCGCCGCCTCTTCAACTGCGGCCCACGGTCCTGGATAATAAAAAACACAGCGTCATTCCAACGAAGGCTGGGACCCATTTTTCCGGCTTTTTAGCGTTCTCGATGTTTCACATGAGGCGCTGCTTGACCCATTCGGCATATGGAAACGATAGCGAAATGGGTCCCGCCCTTCGGCGGGATGACAGTTTTTGAGATTGGCGCCTCACGTATAGCGCTGCTCCGCCCAACCCTTGTCGAAGGGCGTGCTGAAAAGTGGGGCCGAGGTTTTTTCGCTGAACATCCACACGCCGTTCACCCGGGCGTATTTCTCGTTGTCGATGCCGGCTCGCCACATCGCCTGGTTATCGGCGCCGGTCGTGCACGGCATAAACAGGTACCATTGGGCCCGCGCGGTATCGCCGTCGACATGGATCTCAGCGTTCAAACTGTAATGAATGGCGAAGGTGAAGATGCCCGACGCGCGGATGAAAAATTCCCGGATCGCCTCCCTGCCCTCATAGCGGCCAAGGCCCTTGCTTTCCCAGACCGCGTCCTTGGTGAAAAGGTCGGCGATCCCATCGGGGTTGTAGTTATCATCGCAAAAGGCGGCGTATCGGAATTTCAGGTTCCGGATCGCCTCGGCGTCCTCCAGAGGCGCCAATCGCTTCTCCAGTGTGGCGACACGGTCCTCCAGGGACGTTACGTTCGCTTGGCTCATAGGCACGGCCTCCCATCAGTTGAACAAAAAAGCTTGTCCAGGATCTCGTGACCCGTTATCTCGCGCCCATGACCCGCGTGGTCGCCTTGATTTTTCCGGTGAACTGATACCAACCGCGCATCGCCTTGAACTCATCGGTTTCCAGGGCCTCCGGGCCGGCCAGCTCATAGATTGTCGTATAGGTACGGGCGGCGGTCGTCGATTTATCGCCGAGAGTGGTTACCGATCCCTCGCCCATCGATAGATAGCGTTGCCCGCCGAGCACGCCCGGACAGGCCAGCGCTTCGGGCAGATGAACCTCGTCGTACCAAATGTTCCAGTCCTCCTCGACGGAAAGGTCGATCTCGGCGGTGACGATAAGCACGCATTTGGGAAAATCAGTCATGGGTTTTTCCTTTCTGGGGTGGTGCCCCCAACAAATCCGTCGGCCGGCTCAAAAACCGACTTCCTCCATCAAGCGATTTTGGTCGGGTATGGTTATGCGTCACCTATTCTCTATCTCGATCCAGCCGGCCTTGCACAACCGAGTCATCTGACGGCTGAACGTTTCGATTGTCAGCCCAAGATAATCGGCGATATCGGAACGGTTCAGCGGCAGCAGAAAACGCGACGCTCCGCCGTCGGTCTCCGGGTCAATATGCGAGGCGATCAGGTGCAGAAAACTGGCCACATTCTTGGCCGTAGTTTTTCGCCCCAGTGTAACCAACCATTCCCACGCTTCATCAAGTTCCCGCAAGGTTTGATAAAGCAGGCGGTCCTCCAGATTAGGGTTTACGGCGACCAGGCGATCCAGAGCTGATTTGCGAAACCCGCAGATTTGTCCGTCCAACGCCGCTTCCGCCGTCATGCTGTTTTCCGACGCCAGGAGCCGGCTTGGAAAATCCGGCGCGGACGGCAAGCCCACGATCTGCTGGCGCCCATCCACCAAAATCTTCAAGAGCTTCACCACGCCCTTCATGATGTTCGCGCGCGATCCCAATGGATCCGCCTCACGAAGCAGGACCGCCCCCGATTCGTGCGTGTGACGGGTCGTGTGCTTGGCAAATGAAATCAACTGCGGTGGGGTCAAGGCGCCGCAAACGTCCTTGTGCCACGCCTCGCAGGCTCGGCAAATCTCAGGGACGTTGGAATTGTGGATATCGCGTCGTTCGAAGGTCATGGACAGAGTGTGATCCTTTCAAGAGCCGGTTTCCAGCATCACGCGCACCCGACGTACCGCCCGGTTATCCTCCGATGACTCACCGGCTTTTGATCGAGCAGTATGTGAAACGCGTCACGCCGGTTACTTTTGCTTGACAACATCACCGATCAATCGGAAAAAGCCTCGCTCAACCCATTCAAGGCGTTCAGGGCCGGCGCGAACCCACTGATCGGCGCGGTTTGTATTACCGCCTCGATCACCTCGGTTTTTGACAATCCCATGTTCAGGGCGGCCTGCCCGAACTTGGCGATTTGCCAATCCATCTTGAGCGCCGTGAAGCCCGCTACCGCCAACAGCGCTCTTTGTCGGAGATCTAAGCCGGGGCGGAACCAGATCTCGCCGTAGCCATATTGAATCGCGATCGGATAAAGTGCCTTGGTAACGGTATTGTCGGGGGCGGCATACCCCTTGGTGGCGCGCTCTCCGTGGAGTTGATTCATCAGGCCCTGGCCTCGCTCCGTAAGCGTTTCGAGCGAATCATCTCGAACCGGATTCTCTGGTATGGCTAGTCCGCGCGAGATAAAAACTGCATTCGCGGTCGCGATCGCCTCTTCCGACAGCGCGAAGCCGGCATAGATCCCAATTTGGATGAAGACCTCCGAAATCGCCTCGGCGGACATACCAAGATCCAGCGCCCCCCTCACGTAACGGCGCGTGCTGGCGGGGGTACCGATCGATCCCAAGGCGGCAAGCGCGCAGATCATCCGGTCTTCGATCGCAAGGCCAGGTCGATCCCAAACCGCCCCAAAGGCGGCTTCAGTATAAAGGGTGCGCATGATCGCCGGGGCATCATCCCCGGACGACCCAAGCAACCGTTCCCGCATGGCCTCGCCGGCCCGAACTAGTTCCTCTCGCGTCGCCATTTCGGTTCTCTCCAATTCAGTGACCAAAGTCGCGGGAATCATGCCGTGCGAGGCATGGCTTGGGCGAAGGTTACGGGATGATACGCTCGTTCCGTAATTCTTGGAGTAGCCGAAGGTACATCGCCTGGCTATCGACGACGCCGGTCCAGCCCGCCTGTCGGAGCTTGGTTGTCGAGGACATGATGTCGTACTCACAGCCATAGAGCCAATTGGCGAAATCCCAGTTCGCCAGATCCGAGAGCCGGTAGTCGCGCAGACCGTGCCGGGATCGGATCTCCTCCCAAAGCGGCTCTTTGTCGCTCATGAAAGCGACCAGATCCGTGGTCTCCACGGAGCCGGGCTTGATACCAAAAAACGCCGCGAAGTCGGGCCAGACCCGCTCCCAACGAAAGAAGTCGCCATTGGTGACGTTATAGGCCTCGTTGGCGCATTGCGGCGCCACGGCGATCCAGGCCATCGCCTGGGCGAGAAAAACCGCCTCGGTGGTCTGATAGACAGCCGAGAATGCGCCTAGCTTACCGGGAAATCGCAGCGAAAGCCCAAGTTGTGCCAAGATCGATCCATAAGCCGCAAGAATAGTCAGTTGCGAGATCGGACTTCCGACCGCGAACCCACAAATTCCATGCGGACGTAGCGCCGACCAAACCCATGACTTACCGCGCTGATGGTTTTCTAACCAATCCTGTTGATTAAAATAGAAGCAGGGCACGGAGCCTCGCGGGCCATCTTCCCTGGCCGGGGTCGCATAGGGGCCGACGTGACAGCCATACCACTTACTGCCATGCACCAACTGCACATGCTCAAGCCGCGGGGATGCTGGCTCCAAACCCGCCATAAGGTTCTTGAGCATTGCAAGGTTGACTTCGACCTCCATCTGGATGGTTGGGCGCGGCAAGTAGGCGCAATAGAAGACATGAGTGACGTCCTCGAACTGGCCCAAGACCGCCAGGCACGCAGCGGCTTCAGTCAAATCAAGTTGCCCAAAGCGCGCCTTACTTGGAAAGTCAGGCAGTCTTCGCGACACGCCGATGACATCCCAATCCGGCAGTGTCTCAAGATAGGTCAGCATGGCCCGCCCGACCACGCCGAGCGCGCCCACCACCAACGCCGTCTTTTTCGCCATCTCGCACATTCCCGATCATTCTCGAACGCCGCTTGTCCAAGTTACAATAAACGGGCGACAATGGGCGGGGCAAACGCCGGATAGGCGCGGGAGAGCCGATATGCTGACGGTGACAACCAACGAAGCACGAGAAGTCGAGGTAAAACGAGACGGCGGTGTTGGACGCCGGGTCGACTATATCGGCAGTCCCGGGACCATCGACGCGAACCCGCAGGCGTTTCTGGTCGATCGCCTCTACCCCGAGGCCAGGATCGAACCACATTTTCACGATATCGACCAGTTTCAAATCATTGTCGACGGCGCCTGCCACATGGGCAAGAAAGCCGCCGACCCGGTAATGTTTCAGTATGCTGACGCCTATACGCCCTACGGGCCGATCTTAGGCGGCGCGGAAGGGTTCGCCTTCTTCACGCTGCGCCCGATTGCCAGTGGCGGCTTTTTCGCCATGCCTGGCAATCGACATAACATGCCGGGCCGGGCTGGCCGTAATATAACGGGCCGGTTCGATACCACCCGCCCCCGCCCCGAGGCCGGTGTCGTGCTTCACGAGGATCTGATGACGGGTCAAGCGGATGGTGCGATGGTGATTGGGTTTCGCTTTGGAGCGGACGCGGAAGTTCAAGGCCCCGCCTCGGACGGCGGCGGTCAATATTATCTCATCTGCGAGGGAGAGGTTTACCAGGGCGGCGAAACCCTGCCGCGTCGGTCGCTTATCCATGTCAACGCGGGAGACCCCGCACCAGCGTTGCACGCCGGCGAGGCAGGTGCCGATATCCTGGTCCTGCAATTTGCCCGTGCCTCGTCGCGCCCCGGATCTGATCCAAGTGTCCTGGCGACGCGAGATCCTAACGCCTATATGCAACGGCCCGCGGGTTCGGGACGGTGAACCGAGGTCATCACGCCAAGCCGTGTCCGATCGCCCCCTAAATAATATCTGCGACGATACGGATAAGGCGGCGCTTTACCTCTTCCGCGATTTTCTGTTGAGAAACATTGCGCCCAACTCCGTATACCGCGACCCGGGTTCGTAACACGCTGCGGAACGGTTTGAGGCCGGGTTTACGTTCCTCCTGTAAATTTGGGCTGGAGCCGAAGGTCACCGGTTTACCAGTGTGACCAACGCGTTTTGATTCCCCGAAGCCAATCGCCACATCGGTGATGGATCTCTCCTGGCCACGCTGTTCTCTGGCGCGGCCCCAACCAGGTCCACTAAATTCAGATCAGATCTTGGGTAAGCCCCCGATGAGAGGGCTGATCACTCGAGACGGTGGATAACGGAGCAAGACATGGCGGACCAAATCAACCAGAAATTCGATTACATCGTGGTGGGCGCCGGATCAGCGGGGTCCGTCGTGGCGAACCGCTTGTCCGCCGACCCAAGGCATAAAGTCCTGGTTCTGGAGGCCGGGCCGGCCAGTCACTTCTGGTCCCGCATTCCCGTCGGCTATGCCAAGCTGCTTAACAATCCAGCTGTCAACTGGCGCTACTCTGGCGAGCCGGAAGAAAGCACCAATGGGCGGCGCATTTATGTTCCGCGCGGCAAGATGCTCGGCGGGTCCAGTTCGATCAACGGCCTAGTCTTTGTTCGCGGCCAGGCGCGGGATTACAACACCTGGGCCCAAATGGGCAACAAGGGCTGGAGCTACGACGACGTATTACCGCATTTCAAAAGTATCGAGAGCTTCGAAGGTGACGGTGATAATAAATTTCGCGGCAAGGATGGCCCGCTCAGGGTAACCAATCCCGATGAGAAGGGGCCACTCTACGACACCATCATCAAGGCGGCGGGCGAAGTCGGCATCCCCTACAACAAGGATTACAATGGCGCCAAGCAAGAAGGCATCTCGATGAGCCAGGCGACGATCGCCGGTGGCCGTCGGATGAGCACGGCGCATTGCTTCCTCGATCCGGTGAAGTCCCGCCCCAATCTCACCATCCAGACCGACGCCCTTTCGGAACGGTTGATCCTTGAGGGAAAAC
The DNA here is from genome assembly GCA_028822575.1 of Alphaproteobacteria bacterium. The sequence continues at coordinate 9,061 of JAPKDN010000087.1, forward strand.
GCTGCGTCGGCGTGCGATATTCCGTGAATGGACAACCGCGCGAGGCACGCGCCGGCAAAGAGGT
>JAPKDN010000088.1 GCA_028822575.1 Alphaproteobacteria bacterium
GTCGACGAAATCGACGATAGCATCCCGCGACATCTGGCTCACAACGTCGGCTCTTCCCAAAACGGGTCGACCGAGCGCCTGGTCTGGGTACGCGGTCTCTTGGAACAGATCGAAGATCACGTCATCGGGTGTGTCCGCAGCCTGACCGATTTCCTGTAAGATTACCGTCCGTTCTCGACCCAGCTCCTCTTGCTCAAAAGTAGAGTTCTGCAAGATATCACCAAGAATATCCACTGCAAGACCGACATCAGCCTTTAGAACTTTAGCGTAATAAGCAGTCTGCTCGCGGCTGGTATAAGCATTGAGATGGCCGCCAACAGCCTCTATCTCCTCGGCTATGTCGGCGGGACCTCGTCGTTCGGTACCCTTGAAGGCCATGTGTTCGAGGAAATGAGCTACGCCGTTGACCTCCGGTGCCTCGTTGCGGGCGCCAACCTTAAACCAGGCGCCTAGAGAAACGCTCTCCACAGTCGATATTGGGTCGCTAATGACCCGTATGCCGTTATCCAACTGGGTCTGGGCTAGGCCGGTTCCGGCCACTGGGTCAAACACGGTCATGCCGTCGGTCCGCCTGCATGGGTTCGGTTAGCGATATAGTCGGAAACCGTCGCGAAGTCATTAGCAAGCACGGTAAAATGCTCCTCTCGGTCCATCAGGTCCGCCATACGCGGCGGCAGGGCCGGACGGGTCCCGATGGCATCGACCACCGCGTCCGGAAATTTGGAGGGATGGGCGGTAGCAATGGAGACTACCGGCACGTCCGAGGACAAGGTCTTGGCCTTGCGCATCCGAACGGCAGCTTCGATCCCTATGGCGCTGTGCGGGTCCAAGATCTCTCCAGTAGCGGCGAATGTCGACCTTATCCGGGCCGTGGTTGCGGCGTCGTCAACCGCAGTCGCGCCGAATAACGTGTTAACTCGGTCCAGCATTCCTTGGGAAGCCGAGAACCCGCCGCTCTCGCGGAAACCTTCCAACACTCTTGCCGTCGCCACGCCGTCGCGATCATGCAAATCGAACAGCAAACGCTCAAAATTGCTGGAGACCTGGATATCCATGCTTGGAGAAAGTGACGGTTTGACACCCCGGATCTCCATGGTTCCAGAGTTGAAAAACCGGGAGAGGATATCGTTGGCGTTGGTTGCGACCACAAGTGTTTCGATCGGCAGCCCCAATGCCTGGGCCGCATAACCGGAAAACACATTACCGAAGTTACCGGAAGGAACCGAAAAGGCGACCTTGCGATCCGGTGCCCCGAGCGCCAAGCCCGCCCAGAAATAGTAAACGATCTGAGGCAAAAGGCGTGCCCAGTTGATTGAATTCACCGCCGACAGACGATAGCGGTCGCGAAAGGCGAGATCGTTGAATAGCGCCTTCACCATGTCCTGACAGTCGTCGAAAGTACCTTCCAGCGAGATCGCGTGCACATTGGCCGCGTCCAACGTGGTCATCTGGCGCTGCTGCACCGGCGAGACTCGGCCCTTGGGAAACAGGATGAAGATGTCGACCGCGTCCCGGCCCTGACAGGCCTCGATTGCCGCCGAGCCGGTATCACCGGACGTCGCGCCAACGATAGTCACCCGCTCGCCGCGCCGTTGCAGCGCGTTGTCGAACAGACGACTAAGGATTTGCATGGCGTAATCCTTGAACGCCAAGGTCGGGCCATGGAACAGCTCCATCATCCAGTGCCCGCCATCAAGCTGCTTGAGCGGCGCGACCGCGGGATGGCCAAAACCGGCATAGGCCGCGTGAACCAAGGTCGAGAGCTCGGCGTCGCTGATCGAGCGACCAATAAAGGGGCGCATGATACGAACCGCGAGATCGGCATATCCAAGACCGCGCATCTCGCGGATCTCCTGGTCCGAGAACCGCGGCCACTCCCTTGGCACGTAAAGGCCACCGTCACGGGCGAGCCCGGCCAGAAGAACCTCGTCGAAATCTAACTCGGGCGCCGCGCCGCGCGTGCTGATATAGCGCACGGTTCTCTCCATGTGTTGGGTGGGGCCAGGCACGAACCTGATCCATTCACCCGGTGTGCATGTTGGATCCGAGCCTGGGTCGTATCGCCGACACATCAAGCCCGGCTCGTCGGGACGGCACTCTAGCGATGGCCCCTGGTTCTTGCAAGAATACCCGGACCCCATTCTTTGGAGCCGAGACCATGCCGATCAAGACCGTCGCCATTCAATCACCCGGAGACATGGGCCACGGCATTGGCCGGGTCCTCGCCGAAGGCGGCTATCGGGCCGTCTCGGCGCTGGAGGGACGCTCCGAGCGAACCCGCGCACTGGCGAAAGCAGCCGGGATCGAGGATATCGGTCCGCTTACCGCCTTGCTGGATCAAGCCGACGTGGTGCTGTCAATCATGCGCCCTGACCGCGCCTTGGGTTTTGTCGAGGAAATGGCATCCCTCGCCGCCAGTCATCCCGGACGGCCCTTGATCGTCGACCTGAACGCGGTGGCCCCGGCGACTGGCAGAGCGGCGGCTAACGCGGCCGAGTCGGCGGGACTTAACTTCGTGGATGGTGGCATTATCGGTGGTCCGCCACGTCCCGGGTCAACCTACACGCCCCGGCTTTATGTTTCCGGCCCGCGCGCCAACGAGCTTGAGGTTTTGAACGAGACCAGTCTTGATTTCCGGGTTCTGGGTGACGGCATCGGCGCGGCGTCGGCGATCAAGATGTGTTACGCGGCGCTCACCAAGGGACTGACCGCCATCGGTATTCATTCCATGGTCACAGCGCGACTGGAGGGGGTTGACAAGGCGCTGATGGCCGAGCTGGCGTTCAGCCAGAAAGACCTGCTGCGCCATCTGGAGCAGGGATTACCGAGCATGTGCCCCAAGGCCTATCGCTGGGTCGGGGAAATGGAAGAGATTTCCAAAACCCATGTGGATGGTGGATTACCGGGGGAAATGTTCATCGGCGCCGCCAAGGTCTACACCCAGGTAGAAGCCTCGCCACTCGGGGCCGAGGTGGTCGAGGACCGTAAGCTCGGCACAACCGTAGAGGAAGTTGCCCGGATCCTGGCCGACCATATCAGCGGGCAGGACAAGGCAGCGCAATAGGGTCGCTATCCGCCAGCGACCTAGTGCGACGTCGCTCACCGGGGCATGGCTCCAACACATCGAGACAGCGGGCGCATTATATCAGCGAGCAACCGCGTTCGTTGCATCGCAATCTGTCTGATCGAGGCTTCGAAAATCAGGCTTGGGAGAGGTATCGGTCGCGAATATGAGCCAGGAATGCCTGCTCGCCCAACGGCGTGCCAGTCGCCTGTTCCATCAGGGCGTCGGTATCGTGATAGCTACCCCAGCGATGCACCTTCTCGCCCAGCCACGCAAGCAGTGTGGCAAAGTCTCCCGCCGCAATTTGAGCGTTGAGACCCTTCACATCCTTCGCCGCCGCCGCGAAAAGCTGCGCCGCCCCCAGCGCCCCCATCGTATAGGTCGGGAAATACCCGAAGGCGCCGTCGTACCAGTGGATGTCCTGCAGACAACCGAGCCGGTCGTCCGGCGGCCGGACCCCAAGATTGGCTTGCATGCTTTCGTTCCAAGCCTCCGGCAAGTCGGCGACCGCAAGATCACCCGACAGCATCGCCCGCTCCAACCGATAACGTATGATCACATGAAAAGGGTATGTCACCTCATCTGCCTCGACGCGAATCAGGCTTCGAGAGACCCGCGTCGCCGACTGGTATAACGGCTCTGGCGTCCATTGATGTCCATCGACATCGAATGCTCGTTGGATCAACGGCGCCGCGTGATCGAAAAACGCCCGCGAACGGCTGACTTGCATTTCCATCAACAGCGACTGGCTTTCATGCACCACCATCCCCCACGGCTTGCCAACCGGCTGACCGCGCCACGCCACCGGTAGACCCCGCTCGTACAGCGCATGGCCGGTCTCGTGGATCACGCCCATCAGGCTGCCTGCCCAATCAGCGGTATCATAGCGGGTAGTGATCCGAACATCGTCCGGCACGCCGCCGGAAAACGGATGCGCGCTCACATCGAGACGGCCATGGTCGAAATCAAAACCAAGGGACGCCATGACGTCGAGACCAAGCGCACGTTGACGCTCCAACGGAATATCGGTTTGCTGCCGTGAGAAACCGTCGCGCGCCTGATGCTCCAGGACTTCAGGCAGGAGTTGATGCAACGCGGGCTCCAATCGGCCAAAAAGCGCGTCTATGCATTCCGCTGAACCATCCGGCTCGAACTGATCGAGCAAAGCATCATAGGGCGATTTTCCAAGCGCGTCCGCCTTAGCGTCCGCGACTTCGCGAACCAATCCGAGCAAGGTCTCGAGCGGCTTTGCGACCACTCCAAAATCCCCGGCTGGTCGCGCCGCCAGCCAGGCCGTCTCGGACGTCGCAGCGGCCCGCGCCTTAGCGTCGACCAACGCGCCAGTCACCGCCGTCGCATGAACGTGATCCCGGCGCATCTCCCTGATGTTTGCGGCGTCCCACGCCTCCAGGCTCGAGTTACCTGCCTCCTCCAGAAGATCGGCCATATCTGGGGCGGTGATAGCCTCGTGTTTGAGGACTTGCAGCGTCGCCATTTGTTCAGCACGGGCCTCGCCCCCACCCGATGGCATGATGGTCTGGCGATCCCAAGAAAGGACCGACAGGGCGTCCTCTAAAGCGGAGATACGCCTAAATCTTTCCCTAAGGGCATCGTAGGCATGATGCGGGATACCGGACGTCATGAGGAGGGAGCGGAGCCACCACTGACCTCGTCTTCGGGACGGCGGTAGTGATAGATGACGTAAATCACCAGCAACGTGCCCGCCAACAGGAACCACGTCATCGCATATTGCAGATGCTCGTTCCGCACGGTGATCGAGGCGGTGGCACCGATCGGCAAGACATAGGGTCCGGGATCGCGTATCGCATCGATATAATAAGGTGCGACCGGTACGATCTCTCGATGCGACGCCATTTCGTTGATGTCGACATAGAGCCAGACCTCGTTTTGCGGCTCATTGTCTGGCACGAAGGCCCCTCGACGTTTGTCCTCTCGCAAGATTCCCATGACAGTCACTAATCCATCGACAAGTGTCTCCGGACGTTTATCTCGGCTGCGCAGTTTCTCGGGCACCCATCCCCGATTGACGATGACAACCCTGTCATCTTTCAACAACATCGGCGTAAGAACATGGAACCCAGCGCTGCCTTCGAAGGTGCGCCCGGTCATGAGTATTTCCTTGTCATGTTGGAAGACACCATCAAGCCGGATCCGCCGGTATCGCCATTTGTTCATGTCGTCGATCGCAACTGGGGCGGCCGCCGGTTCAAGGGCGATACGCGCATCAAACGTCTCAACCAACTGGGATTTCCATTGGAGCCGCTCGATCTGCCAAGACCCGAGACCAACCAGCACAAGCAGTGCTGGGATGGTGAACAAAGTTGGCCAGAGGGTCGGTCGAAAGCGGCGTCCGGAAGACATACGCGGTTCGGTCCTTATTAACATTCCGGCCATGGGCCGTGGTTACTGGCCAGTGAGGCCGAAGGCGGAATTTTTAGGAAACCACCCCGCCTTTAAAGGGCGCGGCGTAGCGATGGTAGCGCCTATCATCGCTACAAACCAGACAATCACGTGGGGCCAGATTGACGGTGCAATAGTTGCTTCAATCCTCGGAGCCGGTGGAACAACGGATAGGTCTAGAATGAAGACGGCGGAGGGTTCTTTGCACTGTTTCGCCATGAGGTCCGGGTCACTGTTCCCACAAGAAGGCCCGAACCGCCATATATACCTTAAATAGAGAACCTATGCCGCATCGGAGAGAGCAACACTTCCATCCGTTCGAGAACGGCACAAGCAAGCAAAATTAACGCCCCTGGATGGGGCCGGAGCACACCATCCCTGAATTCGGAACCTAGCGTCCACCCCACCAGTAGATGCAGATGAAGAGGAACAACCACACCACGTCAACAAAATGCCAATACCAAGCCGCCGCCTCAAAGCCAAAATGATGCTCGGGCTTAAAATGGCCAGCACGGGCGCGAAACCAGCAGACAATCAAAAAACAGGTTCCAACCAAAACATGGAAACCATGGAAACCTGTAGCCATGTAGAAGGTAGAGGAATAAATCCCGTCCTTAAATCCAAATGTGGCGTGCTGATATTCATAGGCCTGCAATGCCGTGAAGGCTGCACCAAGAACAATGGTGACGCCAAGGCCTTTGACCAAATTCTCGCGATCTCCCTTCAGCATGGCGGCGTGCGCCCAAGTCACCGTGCAACCCGAAAGGAGTAGAATCAACGTATTGATCAACGGGATGTCAAAGGCCGCAAAGGGTTCGACATCGGCCGGTGGCCAAACTCCAGTATCCGGATATAAGGCGGAGTCGAAGAACGCCCAGAAGAAGGCCAGAAAGAACATCACTTCCGACGCGATGAACAAAAGCATGCCGTAGCGCATTCCCAACTGAACGATCGGCGTGTGATGGCCCTGGTACTCGGCTTCCTTGATCACGTCGCGCCACCACATGAACATGGTGAATAGGATCGACAAGAACCCGACGGTCATGATTGAGCCGCCGAATGGCATCTCATGCATATACATGATCGCACCGATGGCCGTCACGAAACCGCCCATGGCGCCAACCGCGGGCCAGGGACTGGGTTCCACCAAGTGATAGGAGTGACTGTGTCCGGCGCTCATAGGTTCCTCTTTCCTTCAACGGTCGCCTCGGCGACTTCCGAAACAATACCTCAATTCGCGCGTAGGTCTACCGTAATGGCGTCTGCGCCGCCGCCAGTTTCGCTTCGCGCTTGCACAATCCGTTTCGTCGCCGACTGATCCTGCGACCGAAAGAACGTATAGGATAGCGTGATCGTGGTCACATCATCCAGGTTTGGGTCCTCGACGATGGAGGGATCAATGAAGAAAGTTACAGGCATGTCGACCTTCTGCCCCGGTTTCAACACCTGTTCGGTGAAACAGAAACAATCGACCTTATTGAAGAACAGGCCTGCCTTGTCCGGTGTTACGTTGAACGTCGCCGTGCCAACGATCGTCTCATCACTTTGGTTCTCGGCCTGGTAAAATGCCAAAGCATTTTCGCCAACCTTCAATTCCATCGACTTCAACACAGGATCGAATGCCCAGTCTAACGCCGGATTGACATTAGAATCGAAGCGTATCTTCATCACCCGGTCAATCACCTGATTGGATTCGATTGCCGCCACCTGTGTCGTTCCGCCATAGCCGGTAACACGGCAAAAAATTTCGTAAAGCGGAACCGAAGCATAGGCGAGACCGCCCATCCCGGCGACAAATACACCCAGCACCACCAGGGTGCGAAGATTGCCGACACCGCTCCTCATTGGAACATCTTAACGATGGTGATTAGGTAGAACAGCCCGCAGCAGGCAAAAATCGCCAATAGGACGGCGAGGTTCCGTCCACGATTCTGGCGTAACATATCTGCCGCGCGGATCGGCGGTGGCGTGTTCTCGGGTTCGCTCATCACGCTCATGCCCCGAACCAAGGCGTTGCCGCCATGCCAATTGCCCGGTCCACGACCAGCGCAAGAAAAATAAGGAAAAGATAGAGGATCGAATAGCTAAACAACTGTTTGCAGTTCCTGTCGGATGCGTCGCGCCAGACCCGCCAGGCGCCAAACACAAACGCCGCGCCCAACACAGCTGCGGTGACGCCGAAGAGCATACCAACCGTCCCAAGCGCGGTTGGCACCAAACCAAGCGGTGCCAGCAGCAGGCTGTAGAGCAGGATCTGTTTCTGTGTCTCGCGTCGTCCCGCAACTACCGGCAGCATTGGCACACCTACCGCCTCGTAGTCGTCGCTTCGATACAGCGATAGCGCCCAGAAATGCGGCGGCGTCCAGAAAAAGATAATTGCGAACAAAACAAATGAATCAAGACTTACGGTGCCGGATACCGCAGCCCAACCGATCATCGGGGGGAACGCTCCCGCAGCGCCGCCGATGACGATGTTGTGCGGCGTACGGCGTTTTAACCACATTGTATAAATGAAGACATAGAATGCGATCGTCATAGCCAGCAGAACAGCAGAAAGCAAATTTATCGCCAACCCCATAACCATTACGGACCCACAGGCCAAGACTACACCGAAAGTAAGCGCTCCGTCAGCGCTGACTACGCCGGCGGGGATTGGACGCCTCCGGGTACGAGACATGACCGCGTCGATATCTCGATCATACCACATATTGATCGCGCCGGACGCGCCGGCACCAACCGCTATGCAAAGAATGGCGATCACCTCAAGGACCGGGTGCAACGTTCCCGGGGCCAAATATAGTCCGACGAATCCCGTGAACACCACGAGAGACATCACCCGGGGCTTCAGCAGCCGAGCAAAGTCGACGAGCGCTGCCGAGACAGAATCGGCGGCTGGTGCCGACGGTTGTGCGCCGATCGAGGTGTCGGACACGATCGTGTTTCCTCCCAATGCAGCCGGCTAACGGATCACTTGATCCGCGGCAGGTCCTCATAGGTGTGAAACGGCGGTGGCGAGGACAGGGTCCACTCCAGGGTCGTCGCGCCCTCACCCCACTCGTTATCCGGCGCCTGACGCTTACTCATGAAAGCTTCCGCCACCATGATCACGAAGACAAGCGTTCCAAAACCGGCAATATAGGAACCATAGGAGGCAACTTGGTTCCAACCGTGTAATGCCTCGGGATAGTCGATGTAACGCCGGGGCATGCCAGCGAGACCGAGGAAATGCATCGGAAAGAAGGTCAAATTGACGCCGATGAAGGTCAGCCAGAAATGCGCCTGGGCCAAACCTTGATTGAAGGTGTAGCCGCTCATCTTCGAGAACCAATAGTAGAATCCGCAGAAGATACCGAACACTGCGCCCAGCGACAGCACATAATGAAAATGCGCTATCACATAATAGGTGTTGTGCAACATGATATCGACACCGGCATTCGCCAGCACGACGCCGGTCACGCCGCCGACGGTGAACAGGAAGATGAAGCCCAGCGCCCAGTACAACGGTATTTCGAACTTAATTGAGCCACCCCACATGGTCGCGATCCAAGAGAAAATCTTCACGCCTGTCGGCACCGCGATCACCATGGTCGCGGCGGTGAAATACGCGCGGGTATCGACGTCCAGACCTACTGTGT
>JAPKDN010000959.1 GCA_028822575.1 Alphaproteobacteria bacterium
CAAACTTGGTCAAGCGGCTCGGCGGCCAACACTGGCGGCTTCGAGCAGGTCCGAAGGAAACCTTTCAAACCGGCGCCAACAAGAGTGATTTCAGCGTCGACTTGACCCGCGTTCTAGACCTGATTGATGAAGTAATCGCCGATCACGACATCTGACTGACGGGGTGATTCCTACGCATTGAGTCTTTGCCCGGAACCCTCGATAGTATTGGGCGTTGATGATTCTGTTGAACAACGGGGCGAAACATGTAGGATATGAACGAAACGGCGGTGAATCAAGACGTGGCGTGGCAAGCGAGGGTCGACCTCGCGGCAATGTTGAGGATCGCGGTCCACCTTGATCTGCACGAAGGTGTGGACAATCATTTCAGTGTCTTGGTGCCGGATCGCACCGACCGATTCCTGATCAATCCGAATCGCCGCCATTGGTCGGAGATACGGGCCAGCGATATCGTCGAGGTTGATCTTGATGGCCAACCGGTTGACGGCAAGCAACCGCCAGAGGCGACCGCGCTAAATATCCATTCCAGAATTCACCAGAACTGTTCACAAGCGACCTGTATCTTACACGCCCATAGTCGGTTCGCCACCGCGCTGAGCATGTTGGATGGCGTGCGTGTCGAGCCCGCCGTGCAAGGCGCGCTCAAATTTTATGGGCAGATAGCTTATGACGATATATTTGGTGGCCTAGTGCTCGATGCAACCGAGGGGGACCGGGGGGCGGCAGCGCTTGGTGACCGGCGCATCCTGTTCATGACTAATCACGGCGTGACGGTTGTCGGTCCAACCATCGCCCATGCCTTCAATGATCTCTATTATCTGGAACGGGTATGCCGGGCCCAGATCACCGCCATGTCCAGCGGCGTGTCCTTGAAACGCATTCCTCAGGACGTAGCGCAATACACGTTCGAGCAGATGCAGAACGATCGGGATGATCAGGCGACCCAACATTTCGCCGCGATGAAACGCCTGTTGGACCGCGAAGGCTCGGACTACGCGAGCTGAGTAAAATTGGCAGGGCGAAAATTCACAACCGCTGCTCTAGGCCTTACCCTTGAAGTTGCCATACAGTCGATGCGTGGGTCGCACCTCGTTGAATTTTCAAACATAGGCCTTAGCTAATTCGCCACCGTTGCGCCGATCATGTTCTCGTAACAGCAGCAATGCGATGTCGGAGGACAGCTACACGTCATTCAGAACCATCGCGGACTTAAGGAGGTCGACATCGGAAAACCGCTCCAGCTTGTTGAAATCGCGTATAAAGATCGCATCGGCCCACAACATCTGGCTAACCGGCATGAGGGGCGGCGTCACATCCCAGCCTCGCACGGGGCGGCCCACAATATCGATTAATTTGTGCAAGATGAAACCAAGGTCGTCCAAAGCCATCTGAAGTTGCCCGAAAAGCGGTTGGTGTTTGTACAACCGTAAGATTTCGACTTCCGTTTCCAATATCAACACATCCTCAAGGACCTGGTGGCCGTTGTTCAGAATAGAGAGTTCCGACCCTGGGTGTCGATCGACAGATAGTTGATTGGTGGCAAACCTCGAAGGTCATCCAGGCGCATGGTGTCGACCGGACGCTCTCGTAAAACTGTAAAATTACTGTTTACCGGACCGCGCAGAATGGTGTGAAATTTATAAATTGCCTCTGAATCGGGGGGCAGAAAAGAAGAACATCCTGGGTGAAGCGTGTCATGGAAAGGTTGCCGGTTCGC
>JAPKDN010000089.1 GCA_028822575.1 Alphaproteobacteria bacterium
GTCCGCGCTTACGCCGGCGCCGGTCGCTGATTATTTACAAGCGTATCTTAGGGACGACGAGACCAAGGGCGGCTATGAAACCGCCGCCACCCGCTGCGGCGAGCTTGAAAATTTCTACAACGCCGCCGCTAGATTGCTGGGTGCGGCGCCGGACGAAATCGCCTTTGTCGAAAACGCAACCCGGGCGTGGGACATGGTGTTCTATGCCTTGCCGTTAGCCGAGGGTGACCGCATCCTGACCACGGTTTCCGAATATGGCAGCAACCTAATCGCCTATCTGCATCGGGCCCGGCAATGTGGCGCCGAGATCGTGGTCATTCCCGACGATAATCACGGCCAGATCGACACCAAGGCGCTGGAGCAAGCCACCGACGGGCGCACAAAATTGATCTCCATTAGCCACATTCCCACCGGCGGTGGTCTGGTCAATCCAGCGGCTGAGGTTGGACGTATCGCAAGGGCACACGGGGTGCCTTACCTGCTGGATGCGTGTCAGTCCGCCGGACAGGTCCCGTTGAACGTGGAGACACTGGGCTGTGATTTCCTGTCTGCGACCGGGCGGAAATACTTGCGCGGGCCACGAGGGACCGGCTTGCTTTATGTCCGCCGGGATTGGATCAAACGGCTTGAACCGCCCCTACTGGATCAATTCTCCGCCGAACTGATCGATGGCGAGACCTATGTGGTTCGAGACGACGCTCGGCGATTCGAGAACTGGGAGCGTTATTTCGCCGGTCAGGCGGCGCTCGGGGTGGCCATCGATTACGCTATGGAATGGGGCTTGGAGGCGATTTGGGAACGAGTGCGGCATCTTTCCAGCACCCTGCGTCGCGCGCTTTGGGAAATACCGGACGTCGAGGTAACCGACGAAGGGGCTGTTCAATGCGGTATCGTCACGTTCAACCACGCGCGCTTTAGTGCTGGGGAGATCAAGGAGGCCCTGGCGGGCGCCGGGTTCAACACATCGGTTTCAAGTGGATCGGGCATGCGGCTTAGCTACCTTGCCCGTGGGCTTGATGCCTTGGTCCGGTCCAGCGTGCACTACTACAACACTGAAGAAGAGATCGAGCGCTTCGTTGCCAGGGTCCGGGAGCTGTAACCCGCGGTTGTGAATTTGTTTGGGGCGAGTGTCTTGAGTTTCGCAACAATGCGTCGTCTGATACCCACCGCATTGCAGAGATTGATCGAGACATGGGAGAATCAGAGATGAACGCCACCACCCCCAGCTTTGACTACGCGGCAGCGCGTCGCGATTTCAAACTCGAGATACCCGATAATTTCAATTTCGCCTTCGACGTGGTGGCTAAGCGAGGTCGTGAGGCCGATAAAACGGCGCTGATCGCCATCGACAAGACCGGTGAGCATGTGATCAAGCACAGCTATTCGGATCTGGAGCAGAATTCTAATCGTTTTGCCCATGTCTTGATGGGGCTGGGCGCGGCGAAGGGCGATTTTGCCTTCGTTATGGTCCCGCGGCTGGCGGCTTGGTATCACGTGCTTTTAGGATGCATGAAAACCGGTGTGGTGGCGATGCCGGGGACAAATTTACTCACCGCCAAGGATATCGAATATCGGGTCAACCGCTCCAACGCCAAGTTGGCGATCGTCACCTCGGAGCACGTGGAGAAGGTCGAAGCTGTCAAGCACAAGTGCCCGACGCTTGAGCATCTAATCGTGGTAGATGGCCAGCCGCCCCAGGGGTGGGTTTCGATGGAAGAAGCCTGTGCCGCCGCGCCGGATAGCCTGGACCGTGCTTCCGTGCCGGCAAATTTGGCTACCGATCCGATGTTGATCTATTTTACGTCTGGCACCACGTCGATGCCAAAAATGGTCGAGCGTGATCATGGCTACGGCCTGGCGCACAAGATCACCCAGCAATACTGGATGACCTTGGCCGAGGACGACGTTCACTGGACCTTGACCGATACCGGTTGGGCCAAAGCCGCCTGGGGACTGGTCTTCCCGCCACTCCTCGCTGGCTCCACGATCATGTTATACGATGGTGAGGGATTTAACGCGCATCAGCATCTGAAGATTATAGAGGACCATAAGGTCACGACTTTCTGCGCGCCGCCAACGATCTACCGTCTTTTCGCCCAGATGGATGTGTCGGGCTATGATCTCACCTCACTGCGCCATTGCCTTGGCGCTGGAGAGCCGCTCAATCCCGAGGCCATGCGCTCTTGGAAGGCCGCGACTGGTTGTGACATCTATGATGGATATGGCCAAACCGAGACCGTGAATATCGTTGCGAATTACCCGGGAATGGAGATCAGGGCCGGATCCATGGGGCGTCCGGTGCCCGGAATTGATGTTTGTATTATCGATGATGATGGCAATGTGGTCGATGACGGCGTCGTTGGCGATATCGCCGTTCGTATCACCGATCCATATCCCCTGGGTTTGTTTCCCGGTTACTTCCGGGACCCGGAGGGCACCGCGCAATCGTTCCGTAACGGCTGGTATTACACGGGTGATACCGCGACCCGGGACGCCGATGGTTATATCTGGTTCGTTGGCAGGTCCGACGACATAATTTCATCGGCTGGGTATCGGATCAGCCCGTTCGAAGTGGAAAGCGCCTTGATCGAGCATCCGGCCATTCAAGAATCCGCCGTGGTTGGGAAATTCGATGACATTCGAGGCGAGATCGTGAAAGCCTATGTGATTCTGGCACCCGGGTATGAGGGGTCGGATGAACTGACAGTCGAGATCCAGAATTTCGTCAAAAACATCACGGCGCCATATAAATACCCGCGCGAGATCGAATTTCGCGACGCGCTGCCGAAAACCATTTCCGGCAAGATCCGCCGTGTCGAATTACGGGCCGAGGCGAAAGCGGAGCAATAGCGCATTGACCAGTTGATCGGGTTTGGCGCCAGACTGCTTGCCTAAACGGCTTAACTTTTCATTGAAATGACGATCGGCGGCCCGAGGACCACCGATGTTTCGCCATGCCGAACAACTTCGCATGAGGGGGAGATGGGGGGCTAGGCTGCCCGTCGTGGCGATATGAACCAGGAACTGACGAGGTTGCTGTTGACTGGACGAACGATTTGCACCGTTGGCTTCGTCCGAGGGGCCTTGTCGGCCGCCGCCTTGTGGGTCGTGGTCGGGGTCGCGACGCGGCCAGTCCGAATGTCACGCGCCAGGAAGTCGATGTCGTGCCGGATCATGCCGATGTCATTGAGCTGAGCGTCGGTCAGACGATGCAGTGCGGACTGGGTAAGGCGCGCGTTATTCCATTTGACGACCGTATTGGTCAGCCCTAAGAAACCACGAGTGATGAAGTTGGATTTGGAGGCGACGAGATACTCGTTGATTGCGGCGCGCTCTAGACCTATGTCCCGCAGCAGATGATTGTTGAGACCGACTAGGGCATGGCGCTTGGTGCGCGTCCGGTTCCATTTGGCGATCTTGCCGGCAACGGACTTGACGCCGTTGGCGATCATTGTGGCGATGTAAACGTTCCGTTCAGCGCGGCTGGTGGCAACTATCCGCAGAACATCAAGCTCGCTCAAGAATTCACCCGTGGCCACTGACGTGTTAGCGGGTGAAGCGGAAGCGCCGGTGAGAGCAAAGCTGTCGGTGTCGATGGAATGAATTTTGTTCATGTCGGGCCCCTCCAAGGGCCTTTCGCTGTGTCCCCCACCTCGTTTCTGGCGGGGATTGTTTGAAGGCATTTTGGGTCGCTTTCGATCCTTTAGATATGGACCTTTTATTTAAGTTTAGTAGTGATCGTATTGCACGTCAGCAATGCATCCCGTGCATGGCCCAATGTTCGTGCTCATAAAATAAAATAAATGTTCACATGATGAAGTGTCGGCGTCACATGGTGTGCACCGATTTTCTAAGAGTATTTTCAGAATCGATCGACGTCGGCTAGGTTGCGTGGCCACCTTCATCGAAGAAGGGATAAGAAATAGTCCAGTTGGTGGTCTTCTAGAAGTGTTCCAATCGTGGGGCAGGGTTGCATTGCGTGCATGGGTGATTTCGAGCGAGGCGGTCTTGTCGACGTGGGCGTGATCGTCCTATCGTCACAAGGCGTGGCACGGTCGCCCGCAAGATATATCGGAGGGACTAAAAGTGGACCACTCAACGGCCATAGGTGAGCAAAGCGTTGAAGTGATCAGCCGATTATCCGATGTCGGCGTCGCGATTGAACCCGAGGCCTTGTTGGCTTTGATCGACGGGGTTAATGCCTCTCCGACGGAGGTGGAGGACGATGCTTGGATCGCGATGGTCGGCGACAATATAGGGGCGGATGCGCGCAAGGCCCTCGGGGGCCTGCGACGGGCTCGTCTCGAAGAGTGGCGCGCGACGGTCGATGACGCGATCCGGGATGCCACCACGAAGTTATCGAGCCTACGTGCCCGGTTGGTCGATCTTGATGTGGATGGGGTGATTCTGCCGCGCGCGGATGAGCACCAGGGCGAGTACCTACAGCCACGCGCCGAGCGACTTGCGTGGCTGACTGGGTTTACCGGTTCGGCGGGCGTGGTGATTGTATTGGCGGACAAGGCGGTGGTTTTTACCGATGGTCGTTACACACTGGCGATCAAGGAACAGGTCGACACGACGCTCTATGAAACCCGGCATGTCATCCATGAGCCACCGGCGAAATGGATCGAGGACAACCTTGGAGACGGAGGCAGGCTTGGTTATGATCCTTGGCTGCATACCGTGGATGGTGTGGAACGGTTGCGCAGTGCCGCCGAAGCGGTGGGTGGTAGCCTGGTCCCGCTGGACGAAAATCCGATTGACGCGGTCTGGGAAACCCAACCTCCGGCACCGATCACGCCAGTGGTTCCACATGGGGCCGAATATGCCGGCCGGTCGATAGCCGACAAACGAATCAGCACGGCCGAGGTGATCGCCGGTGATGGTGACGATGCCGTTGTGATCTCCTCGCCGGAATCAATCGCTTGGCTGTTGAATATTAGGGGTGGGGACGTGCCTCGGACGCCATTGCCGCTTTCCTTCGCGATCCTTAATCGCAAGGCTGCGGTGGATTTGTACATCGATGAACGCAAGCTCACCCGTGAAACGCGTGATCATCTTGGAAACGCGGTCACGGTGCGTCCGCGTGAGGCTTTGGGACCGGCGATCGATATCTTGGTCGCGGACGGGGTTGTCCTTAGGGTTGATCCGGCCTCTAGCCCGTCTTGGATTGCTCGGCGTATAGAAGCGGCCGGCGGGACTGTATCTCGCGGTGAAGACCCCGTTGTATTGCCGCGCGCGATGAAGAACCCGATCGAACTTTCCGGCACCCGGGCGGCGCACATCCGAGACGGCGTTGCGATGACGCGCTTTCTTCACTGGTTCGCGGCCGAGGCCCCGGGCGGAAAAGTGGATGAGATTATGGCGGCCAATCGATTGCGGGCTTTTCGGACCGAGGGGGCGCATTTCAAGGACCTTAGTTTCGATACCATTTCTGGTTCCGGACCCAATGGCGCGATCGTGCATTACCGGGTGACCGAGGAGAGTAACCGCGTGATCCAGTGTGGTGACCTGTATCTGGTCGACTCTGGAGCACAGTATTTGGATGGTACAACTGACATCACTCGGACAATCGCCGTGGGCGACCCGGGAGACGAGGCACGCGATCGATTTACACGGGTGCTCAAGGGCCACATCGCACTCGCCACGGCGCGCTTTCCGGTGGGCGCCACCGGCGCGCAATTGGACCCGCTTGCCCGTTCGCCGCTTTGGCGAGCTGGTTTGGATTTTGACCATGGCACCGGTCATGGTGTCGGCTCTTATCTCGGTGTCCATGAAGGGCCCCAGCGGATCTCCAAGGCCGCCGGACCCGTGGCATTGCAACCCGGCATGATTATCTCAAACGAGCCTGGTTACTATAAGGAAGGCGCCTATGGCATTCGGTTGGAAAACCTGGTGGTGGTCCAGGAGGAGGAAATTGCTGGCGGTGACCGAGAGATGTTGAGTTTCGAGACCATCACCTTGGCGCCCTTCGACAGAAGCATGATCGAGCTCTCGTTGCTTGATGGCGAGGAAATCTGTTGGCTTGACGGTTATCATCGCTGGGTGCGAGGAACACTGACCCCGTTGCTGGAGCCGGACGTCGCCGCGTGGCTGACCAAGGCCACCGCCAATATCGGTTGATTCAGACGGCACCCGCGTAACCCGATGTCTGGGAGGACCCATGGACTACAAGACAATCCTGTACGAGGTCGATAACGGCCTTGCCAAGATCACTCTCAATCGTCCGGAAGCGGGGAACGCCATCAACCGGGAGCTCGGCCACGAATTCATGGCGGTTTGCATCCGCGCGACAACCGATCTTGCGGTGCGTTGTATCTTGGTCAGTGGGGCTGGCAAGAACTATGGTTTTGGCGGAGATTTGAAATTCTTTGCTGGCGAATTAGACACGATCGAAGCGACCTTGCTGGAGCTGACAGCTGCGCTGCACCAAGGGATACAGCGTTTGCACCATGGCCGGGCTCCAGTGGTCATTGCGGTGAACGGCGTTGCGGCTGGCGGCGGTTTCAGCCTGGCGTTGTTCGGCGATATCGTAATCGCGGGTAAATCGTCGAAATTCGTATCGGCTTATACCAATGCGGGCCTGTCACCCGATGGCAGCTCGTCCTATTATCTACCTCGGGTGGTTGGCCTAAGGCGCGCGCAGGAATTGATGCTGACCAACCGCATGCTGAGCGCCGATGAGGCCCTGGAGTGGGGATTGATCACCTCGGTTGTTGACGATGACGCCCTGGCAGAGGAAGCCGAGAAACTGGGGCGCAAGTTCGCCGCGGGTCCGACGAACGCCTATGCCGGGGTGAAAAGACTGCTCTCCCAGACTTTCGAGCAATCGCTGGAGTTGCAGGTGGATATTGAATCCCGTCACATAGCCGCCAATGCTGCGAGTGCCGATGGCCGCGAAGGCCTGGATGCCTTCGTCAACAAGCGCAAACCCGACTTCAAGGGAGAGTAGCGCCGTGAGCGAGATTTCTACCGCCGAACTCCCGAAGAAGTTTGTCGAGGTTAAGGGCAAACGGATGGCTTATGTGGAGCTCGGGTCGGGGGATCCGATCATCTTCCTGCACGGTAACCCCACCTCCTCGTACCTCTGGCGCAATATCATGCCGCATCTGGAAGGTCAGGGCCGATGCCTGGCGCCGGATCTGATCGGTATGGGAGACTCGGATAAACTTGATGATTCCGGCCCCGATAGCTATCGATTTGTTGAGCATCGGGAGTATCTGGATGCTTGCTTAGACGCGCTTGGAGTTACCAGGAATGTCACACTGGTGGTTCACGACTGGGGTTCCGTGCTTGGCTTCGACTGGGCACGCCGGAACGCGGATCGGGTCAAGGGGATCGCCTATATGGAGGCGGTGGTGCGCCCGATGGAATGGGATGATTTCAACCAACAGGCCCGCCCAATCTTCGAGGGTTTCCGTTCTCCTAATGGCGACGCGATGGTGCTGGAGAATAACATCTTCGTCGAGCGGGTTCTGCCGGGCTCGGTACAGCGCGGGCTGACCGACGAGGAGATGGCCGTTTATCGCCGTCCTTTCGCTTATCTGGGGGAGGGACGGCGTCCAACGCTGACCTGGCCGCGTCAAATTCCGCTTGGTGGCGAGCCCGCCGACGTCGTGGCGATCGCCAATGACTACGCCGCGTTCATGGCTGGTTCCCCACTTCCCAAGCTGTTCATCAATGCCGACCCCGCCGCGATCCTGATTGGCCCACAGCGGGAGTTTTGCCGTTCCTGGCCGAGCCAGACCGAGGTGACGGTCAAAGGTTCCCATTTCATCCAGGAGGACTCGCCGCACGAGATCGGCACCGCGATCTCCGAGTGGCTCGCGGGCATAGCCTAGGCGCCGTCACCCAATGATACCGTCGACAAACCCGAACGCAGCGAGCGGATGCCCAGTGTGCGGGGCAAGGACACCAAGCCGGAAATAGCGGTTCGGAGGTTGCTGTATCGCCTGGGCTATCTCTATCGCTTGTATGCGCCGGCGCTACCGGGCTCCTAGGATATCGTGTTTAGGGGGCGGTGCAGGGCGATATATTTCCATGGTTGCTTCTGGCATCGTCATCCGGACCCTGCCTGCAAGCTGGCGGGGTTGCCTAAATTCCACCGCGACTTTTGGTTGCTGAAACTGGAGGGCAACCGAGCGCGGGACTTGAGGAACCAGAGACTTCTGCATGAGAAGGACTGGTCGTATCTGTTGGTGTGGGAATGCGAGCTGGTGGATCGGAGGGTGCTTGTTGATAGCCTCCAGACCTTTTTGGATATGGTCAAAGAGGTATGTTGACGAGCGTTGAGTTGTTCGCGGGAGCAGGTGGTCTTGGCATAAGCGCGGCGTTGGCCGGGTTAACGCCGCTGGCCGTGGTGGAGCGCGACCGCTGGGCCTGTGAGATTATCTCCCACAACAAGGAATTAGACTTTCCGCTTGTCTCGCAATGGCCAGTCACAGACGCTGATGTGCGTGATTTCGCGTTTGAGTCCTAAACAGGAAAGGTTGATCTGATAACCGGAGGTCATCCCTGTTAGCTGTTTTCCACCGGCGGAAAGCATCGGGCCTTTCTGGATGAACGGGACATGTTCTCCGCGACCGTGGCGGTGATCTGGCCGCTTTGGCCGCGCGCCTTCATCATGGAGAATGTCTGAGGGCTGACTCGAGAGGCGTTTCGAAACTATTTCGAGTTTATCAAACTGCCATTGGAATATCTGGAACTGGCGCGCCATGATGATGAGCCATGGTTGAATCATCTCGCCAGAT
Source organism: Alphaproteobacteria bacterium (assembly GCA_028822575.1). Next base: position 8,751 of record JAPKDN010000089.1, read on the forward strand.
TGAAACGAGAGAGGAATGCCGGTGGCCGGGGGCTCGGACTGCGTAACCGGGTCACGGCGCGGGTTCTGAATGTCGCGGATCATGGAGCACCTCAAAAACCAGAGCGTGTGTTCATCGTTGGGTTTTGCGCGGATCAGCGGATCGGATGGTCTTTTGCGAGTGTACCAAAAACCGATTCATTCGACGCCTTGCTCAAGGATCAATGGGTGTCTGGGCGATATTGGGACAGGCATCGAATTCCCACGCGGGCGCGACCTGCCATGCCGGTGTGGGGCCTTCGGTGCGTCGGGACCCTCCAGGATAGCAAAAAGCATGACCATCTTCGCCCCTGAGCAACTATGCGC
>JAPKDN010000960.1 GCA_028822575.1 Alphaproteobacteria bacterium
CATCAGATCAGGCCGCAATCCAAAATGCTCACTCGCGGTCCAGGCCCCCAGTCGGCCGAACGCACAGATCACCTCATCGATGATCAGCAACACATCGTGCTCTCGGCAAATCCTCTCGATCTCCCTAAGATATCCAGTGGGAGGGATGATAACACCGCCAGCGCCCTGGATCGGCTCGGCGATGAAGGCGGCAACCCGCCAGGCGCCAAATTCCTTTATTTTGTCTTCCAACAATCGCGCGGCCTTCTTGGCGAATACCGCTGCCGGCGCAGAGCCCGCGTCACGGAACGCATAAGGCGCGCCGATATGCGCGAAGTCTGGCAGCAGCAGGCCTGCCTGTTCGTGCATGGCGCGGATACCACCAGCGCTTGCCGCCGCCAGCGTGCTGCCATGATAGCCCTCTTCGCGGCCAATGATGATCCGCTTTTCTGGCTGACCTTCCAGCGACCAGAATTGGCGAGCAAAACGCAACGCCGAATCCACCGCTTCCGAGCCGGAATTGGTGAATACCACATGCTCCAACCCGTCTGGCGTGATCTCGGCAAGTTTGCCAGCGAGTTCAGCAGTCGGCGCCGTCGTGGTCTTAAAGAAAGTATTGTAATAGGAAAGCTTTTCGATCTGTGCGCGCGCCGCTTCGGCCAGTTCCGGTCGGCCATAGCCGACATTGACGCACCACAAACCGGCCATCGCGTCGAGATAGCGATGACCGTTCTCGTCCCACAAATAACAGCCCTTGCCCCGGTCCATGATGATTGGACCGCCCTCTTCCTTTAGACGCTTATTGTCAGTAAAGGGATGCAGATGATGCGCGGCGTCGATCCCACGCAAGTCCCTGTCCACGTCGTCGTTCATCATCACCCCGATCTCCGGTGCCTGGAAAATGGACGAACCGTCGAATCATCACTATATATTGAACAGACGACTTGAGGTTACCGAATGATTCTCTACCAACTGCAATGTGAAGACCAGCACGGCTTTGAGGCGTGGTTCCGCGACAGTGGGGCCTTCAACGATCAGGCCGAGCGTGGTCTGTTAACCTGCCCGTCCTGCGGCTCGGCGAAAGTATCAAAGGCACTTATGGCGCCGCGCATCGGTGGCACCCGGCAAAACGCGACGTCACAGAAACTGCCCGCCACGGTCGACGCCAAGGAAATTCAGGTTTCCGCCGAGGCCGTTGCTCTCCGCCAACAGCTTGTGGAAATTCGCCAGAAGATCGAGAATTCTTGCGACTATGTCGGCCCTCATTTCGCCGAGGAAGCGCGCAAGATCCACTATGGAGAGACCGACCCGAAGGGTATATATGGCGAGACGAGCGCCGACGAGGCCAAGGCGTTGAAGGAAGAAGGTATCGAATTCGGCGCTGTACCCTGGTTGCCGAAAGAAAACGCCTAAGCGTTTTCGGGCGATCGCATTTTAAATGCCTTTTCCGGCCCGCCACCTCGCTCCAAATCTAGCACCCCCGCCATCGCGTAATTTACCGACAGGTCCCCACCAAGCTCGAAACGGTCGCGACTGATGCTATAGCAAATTCCACGCTCCGAGCTCACGGAGAACCCGGCGGTCTTCATCATCCCAGCGAGTTCATCGGGCGTCAGAAACTTGCGCCAGTCATGAGTGCCCGCCGGGAGCACGCGCAAGACATACTCCGCCAGCACTTTTGCCACTACCATAGATTTGGTGGATCGGTTCAACGTGGTCAGGAGCACTGTCCCGCC
>JAPKDN010000961.1 GCA_028822575.1 Alphaproteobacteria bacterium
GACCCATGGGCTGGCCGCATTGGGTTGATCGCATTCGAGGCAAAGGATCGGTCGGTGGCCCTGGATAGTCTCCGTCGCGCCGGAGATCACCGAAACTTCCGAACCCTCGACATCGATCTTGATGAAATCACACCGATCGAGGTTGAAGGAATCGATCGTCAAGGTCGGTGTTGGGGCCATGTGTCCGTATTCAGCCAATATGCGGCTGTCGAGGTTCAGTGCGCCAAAATTCACCTTGGCTTCTGGAGGCAGTTTCTTGATTTCAAGGAACGCGCCGGTTCCATTGTGGTTGGACGCAATCGCCCGATGTGGCTCCACATTTGTCAACCCGTGCCGTGCGATGTTCCGCTCGAGAATGTCGAATAGGGGTGGCTGTGGCTCAATCGACAGAACCCGTCCGGATGCGCCAACAGCCGTTGCCATCGCGATGGAAAAAACGCCGATATTGGCACCCACGTCGATCGCCACGTCGTCGGGTTTCAGAAGCACTTGATAAAGATCTATTTCGTCGCCGCCATACTCGCCGGTGAGAGCGATGGCCGGTAGGATGTATCGATCTTGCGCCGGCAACTCGAGCGTCCCGAAACGCCAATCCTGTTCAACGGTATCAATCATGGATCCCTCGTTGTCACCTATTTGAGGATCTTGGTCGCCGTGCCAATCCAGAGCCCGTGGAGACTCTTTGATCCCGGCTGTTATGTATACTAGCGTGGCCAAACCTTCACCAATTCAACAACCGGCGGCGACTTGATCGGGCCGCCGCCGCGCAAACCTAGGTTCGCTCGAAATGACGCTACTCTTTCCCCATCTCTTCTCGCCGTTCCGGATCAAGTCCCTGGAGATCCGCAACCGGATCTTCTCCACCGGGCACGACACGGATCTCGCGCGCGATGGCGCTCCCACGGACGCGCTGGTCGCCTATCAGCGAGCGCGTGCTCGCGGCGGGGCAGGGTTGATCATCGTGCAGGTCGTCGCGGTACATGAGTCAGCGGAATACACCAGCGAGGTTCCCCGGGCTGACGCTGACGACTGTATCCCAGGATTTCAGGGATTATTTGATGCGATTCACGCCGAAGGAGCGGCTGCGTTTGTCCAGTTGTTCCATCCGGGCCGCGAATTAGCGTCAAGGCGGGACGGCGCCGTCCGAGCGGCTTGGGGCGTATCCGGCACCCCGTCCGAACGTTTCAAGGTAGTGCCCAAGGTGATGTCGGAAGCCGAGATCGCCGACATTGTCGCCGGCTATGGGGCCGCCGCGAGGCGCCTGGCCGAGGCCGGTGCCGATGGCGTGGAAATCGTGGGCAGCCATGGTTATTTGCCAGCGCAGTTTCTATCTCCCCAGGTTAATACGCGCGAGGATCGCTACGGCGGCTCCCGGGTGAACCGACGGCGCTTTGTTGATGAAGTGATCACGTCGGTTAGGGAAGCGGTACCGGAGGATTTGATCGTTGGCGCGAGGCTCTCCGGAGATGAGTTCGACACGCAGGGTCAGGACGAGGAGGCGATGTTCTCGATCTGTAGTGAGTTGGCGCCGTCGCTGGATTATCTGAACGTGATCGCCGGCACTTCGGCTTCGTCCGGTGGGGCTGTCCATATCGTGCCGCCGATGACTGTAGGTAACGGCTATATGGCGCCCTTTTCCGCCAAGTTGAAGCAGGCGTGCGGTGGGACCGCGATCTTGGTCGCGGGCCGGATCAATCAACCTCAAGACGCCGAG
>JAPKDN010000962.1 GCA_028822575.1 Alphaproteobacteria bacterium
TAGGGCTGTGGATTGGGCGCGTCGGGTCATCAAGGTCCATGGCGATGCGGAGGCGGCCGGATCGGGCATCGTCCTGCTTGACGACCAGTTGATCGAGAACCTCCATGTCGAGGACGCACGCCGGGCTTTGGGTGCTTCAGATTGACCTGATTCGGTTCTACCGCGTGTGCTCCCGCAGATAGGTGTCACCCTGCTTGCGCATCTCGCCATCGAATTCCAACATCAAACGCTCAACTAAGGTATACCAGAGCTTTGAACGCTGATTGGGCGTCACGTCCTCTCGGGCGGTTTGGGTGCGGGTGATTGATGTCTTTGCAGTCGCGATCCGTCGATTTCCATCAAGAATTTCGATTCTGGCATCAAGCCCTGCTTCGTATTCCTCAGACTGCTCAATGGCGATCAAGCCTTTCAGGCCAGATGTCATTTTCAAATTTTTTTTGGTCACCGACGCGCGAGTGATGACAAAAAGCGCGGTGCCCCGGGTGCCAACTGGCTTGAGTATATCGGCCGCCCATCGCTCGGCGGCGGCGCCAGGCGCGATGGGCACCAGGTGTTCGACATTGGGTTCCTTGAACGGCATCCGATATTCGTTAATGACCTCGATCTTCGCCACGTTCAATTTGAACTTCGCTTTATGCGCGAAAGTGAGTTCGGGAAACGTGACCGCCGGATTGGGCGTATCGCAGGCGGTGAGCAGCCAGGGCAGCATAACAAGCGCCAGGAGCGCATGCCTGTGCAAGCCCCGTTTAGATCCGGAAACGTCTGGGCCGACACTTTGTATCACGGACATTATACCCGTCCAATTCTATCAATCCCCTGGCGATGAGCCAGCACTATTGTCAATCGTTCCACGCAGGCTCGCAAGGGTATCACCATCATAGCGTGATTCGTTCTTACAGAACTCGCAAACCACTGAAACCGCACCATCCACGGTCATGTCCTCGAGTTGTTCGCCGGTGAGTGATTTCAACACCCGTTCGACCTTCTCCGAGGAACAGCGGCACTTGGCAATCACGCCGTGCTCTGGATAGACCCGCACGCCGGTTTCGTGGAACAGCCTATAGAGGAGGGATTCAGGTATCAGGGTCTCATCCAGCAGTTCGCTTGCCGTACAACTGCTCATCAAAATGACCGCCGTGCGCCAACCCTCGTCGTATTCATCCTCGCTAATACCAGGCTGGATGGTCTCGCCACCGGCATAGGCGAGGCGCTGAACCATAAGTGCCGCAGCGCGCCAAACGTCAGTGTTTGATCGCGTCGCAGCAACTTTTATGCCCGTTTCCAGCTGCTCAGAATTTCTGAAATACGCGTGGGTGCATTCCGCCAACGTCGCGCCAGAAAGTTCCACGATACCCTGATATCGCTCGGCGTGTTGACCCTGGTCGACGGTGAAGGCCATATATCCGCCTTCCATCAGGCGTTGCAGAGTAGCATCGACACCATGTTTTTTGATGATGGCGGCGACCGCCTCATCGTCATAGCTGGCATACCCCCGCAAATGGCCGTCGCTGGTGACATCGGCCATCAGTGTTTTGATCGGCCCATTGCCTTTGACCTGCAGGGTGAACACGCCTTCATATTTAAGCGCTCCAGCGAGGCAAGGCGCCAAGGCGAGCATTTCCGCTAGAAGGCGCGTGACCGGTTCAGGGTAGTCGTGAGCGCCCAGGATTCTCTCCGCCGCAGCCCCTAATCTTACCAACCGTCCGCGT
>JAPKDN010000090.1 GCA_028822575.1 Alphaproteobacteria bacterium
CATTTCGCTGGCATAGGCGACATCGTCCCGTCTATCGAGAAACCCACGGAATACATGGACGTTAATGTCCAGGGTACGGCGCGGGTTCTGGAAGGCGCGCGGTTGGCCGGAGTGGATAAATTCGTCTACGCCGCCTCGTCTTCCTGCTATGGCCTGGCGGAAACACCGACGACAGAATCTCATCCGATCATGCCGCAGTACCCCTACGCTTTGAGCAAGAACCAAGGCGAACAGGCGGTATTTCATTGGCATCAGGTCTATGGTTTGCCGGTGAACGCCGTGCGTATTTTCAACGCCTATGGAACACGGGTACGCACAACCGGCGCCTATGGGGCGGTGTTCGGCGTGTTCCTGAAGCAGAAACTGGCAGGCAAACCATTCACTGTCGTTGGCGACGGGACCCAAACCCGCGATTTTCTCTACGTGACCGACGTTGCACGCGCCTTTCTAGCCGCTGGTGAAACCGAACGAACGGGCCAGGTTTTCAATATCGGGGCGGGCGATCCAAAGCCTGTCAACCGATTGGTTGAGCTGATCGGTGGCCCCGTAACCTATGTCCCCAAGCGTCCCGGGGAACCAGATTGCACTTGGGCCGACATTTCGAAAATTCGGGATGAACTTGGATGGGAGCCGTTGGTGTCGTTCGAGGACGGCGTGGCGCTTATGATGGCAGATATTGAGCACTGGCGGGACGCGCCGCTTTGGGAGCCCGCTTCTATCGCCGAGGCGACCAAAACCTGGTTCACCTATTTAAGCGATGGGAAGCGTTGAATGGTTGATCTCCAGGAACGATATGGCCACAAAATCATGGCTCCAGGGCTGGTGCGAGCCGCGATTGGCCCTCGCCCCCGGACACACGCGGTAATCATGTGTCATGGCGTCTTCGACGTGGTCCATCCTGGCCATTTACGGCACATGCTCTACGCGAAATCAAAGGCGGAGATCTTGATCGTCAGCCTGACCCGGGACGCCCATATAGAGAAGGGTCGTTTCCGCCCGCATGTGCCTCAGGAACTACGGGCGCTCAATCTCGCCGCCTTTGAGATGGTGGATTACGTGATCATCGACGAAAACCGCATGCCATTGGCCAATATCGAGGTTATCCAGCCAGATTTCTTCGCCAAGGGCTATGAATACGTCGCGGATGGCGTACTGCCAAAAACGCATGAAGAGATGAGTCTCGTTCAATCCTATGGCGGCGAGATGATCTTTACGCCGGGTGATCTAGTTTACTCGTCGAGTAATCTGCTCAATCTGGCGCCCCCTAGCATCAAATACGACAAGCTTGCGACGCTTCTAAACTCCGAAAATATCAGTTTCGACGATATCCGCGCGACGTTGGCGGACCTCAAGGGGCGGCACGTTCACGTCGTCGGCGATACTATCGTAGACAGTTTTACCGAGACAACAGTCATTGGCGGTCAAACCAAAACACCGACCATCAGTGTTCGCTATGACAATCGGCGCGATTACGTCGGCGGGGCGGCGATCGTCGCCAAACATCTTCGGGCCGCCGGCGCGGAGGTCACCTTCACGACAGTGCTTGGTGACGACGATCTGCAACGCTTCGTGCTGGCGGATCTTGAAAACGCTGGCATCACCACCAACGCCAATATCGATTCCACCCGCCCGACGACGCACAAAAACGCCATCGTGGCCAATGGCTATCGGCTGCTGAAGATCGATACTTTGGACAATCGTCCAATCTCGATGGATACCCTGGATACCCTGGCCAAGACTGTCAACGACACCAAGACCGACTCTGTCATGTTCAGCGACTTTCGCCATGGCATCTTCAGCCGCGGCACGATCCCAACACTTATTGACGCCATACCCAACGGCGTTTTCAAGGTGGCCGATAGTCAGGTTGCCAGCCGTTGGGGCAATATTACGGAGTTCCATGATTTCGACCTGATCACACCGAATGAACGCGAGGCCCGGTTCAGTACCGGTGACCAGGATTCCCATATCCGCCCTCTCGCCTCGCATCTCTATGACGTCGCCCGGTGCAAAACGCTAATGCTGAAACTTGGAGACCGAGGCGTATTGACGTGCCGGGATCCAGATCACCACGCGGTCGACGACGCGGTGATCATCGACAGTTTCGCCGACAACGTGCTTGATCCAGTTGGTGCCGGCGATGCCCTTTTGGCCTATGCTACCTTGTCTATGCTGGTTCGTGCCGACGCGGTCACCGCGACGATCCTCGGCTCGCTGGCGGCGGCGGTAGAATGTGAACAGGACGGCAATATCCCGGTTACACCGGAGGACGTTTTGGCAAAGATAGCGACGGTGGAGCGGCAAGCGACATTTAGCTGATGCCGAGCAATGCCGACAGCCATCCGGGAAACTGGGTTTGGGGAAAATCATGCGGGTTGTTGTCGCCGGATTGGGTGTTCAAGGACACAAACGCCGCGCCATCGCTGGCGCCGACTGCGTCGCTACCGTCGATCCGGTTAATCCCGACGCCGATCATACGACCTTACAAGCGGTTCCGGCCGACAGCTATGACGCAGTCTTGGCCTGCGTGCCGGACGCGCCGAAGATCAGTTTGATCGAAACCTGTATAAAGAACAGCAAGCACATCCTGGTCGAAAAGCCGCTTTGGGCCGAGGATGCGGTCGTCTTGGAAGCTTGCGAACGCGAGACCCGCGCCGCTGGCATCGTGGTCTACACCGCCTATAATCACCGGTTTGAACCGCATATCGAGGCGATGCGCGCCTTGGTGGCGTCAGGCCGGCTTGGCCGACTTTACCGCTGTCGGTTGTTCTATGGTAATGGCACCGCGCGGGAGGTCCGCGACTCCGCGTGGCGCGACCAGGGCGGCGGCGTGCTTCCCGATCTGGGCTCCCATCTTCTTGATACCGCGCGTTTCTGGTTTGGCGCGATATCCGAGGATATTCGGTTGGTCTCAGCCGACCGGTTCGAGAACCGGGCACCAGATCACGTGATCCTGGCGGCGAATCAGGGGGAGCCGCGACTTGAGCTTGAGATGAGCCTGCTCTCGTGGCGTAACCATTTTACATGCGACCTATTCGGCGAGAAAGGCAGCGCGCATATTCAGTCCTTGTGTAAATGGGGACCGTCGAGCTTCACCATTCGGGACCGGGTCCTACCCAGCGGCCGGCCACTGGAGGAATGCCGCACCCTGGTCCAACCGGACCCGACCTGGGCACTGGAATACGCTCATTTCAAAAAGCTTTGCGATGACGGAACACCTACCGATTTGTCCGGGGACCTTTGGATCGGGCGCACCTTGAAGAGGCTAGAGCGCCAGATGCCAGCGCCATGACAACAGTTGGTATCGCCGGCCTCACCCATCTCGGCATCGTCACGGCGGCGGTCTTAGCGAGCAAGGGTTTCCAGGTTATCGCCTGGGATCCGGATCTGACTCGTTCTGAACGCCTGGCCTCGGGTAACCCGATTGTCTCCGAGCCTGGATTAGAGGACTTGATCCGCGAATATCAGACCTGTTTGAAATTCACCGAAAGGCGTAGTGATCTTAGCCAAGCGGACTTGGTCTATATTGCGTCCGATGTTCCCACCGATGACCGGGGCGAAAGCGCACTTCAGGGGATTCAAACGCTGATTGACACAGTCGCCGGCGCGCTAGGTCCCAACGCGATCCTGACCATTCTTTGCCAGGTTCCGCCGGGGTTTACGCGCCGTCAACGGCAGCCCACCGATCGACTTTACTATCAGGTGGAAACCCTGGTCTTCGGGCGAGCGGTGGAACGGGCGACGACGCCGGAACGCTATATTATCGGATGCGCCAATCCGAACCAGCCCTTAGCGCCGGCCCTTCAAACCGTTCTCGCCGCCCATGATTGCCCGATTTTGCCAATGCGCTATGAAAGCGCCGAACTCGCCAAGATATCGATCAACTGCTTTCTGGTAGCCCAGGTCAGCTCCACCAATACCCTGGCCGAAATTTGCGAGAAGACTGGCGCCGACTGGTCGGAAATCGCGCCGGCGCTTCGGCTTGATCGACGTATCGGCACCCATGCCTATCTCACTCCCGGCCTGGGTATCGGCGGTGGCAATCTGGAACGGGATCTAGCGACAGTCAGCGGCCTTTCCCGGGCAAACAGCACGGAGTCTGGCGTGGTCGACGCCTGGCGCGCCAATAGCCGTTGGCGCAAGGACTGGCTTTTCAGATGCTTGCAGGAGGCGTTGCTCGATCATCTAAATGATCCGCTCATCGCGGTGCTCGGGTTGGCGTATAAGGAGAACACCGACAGCATCAAAAACTCTCCCTCGATCGCACTTTTGGAGCAACTGGAGGGTCGGCGGGTTCACGCCCATGATCCGGCTGTCGCCGCCGACAAGGTGCCACGCTGGGTCGAGGTGATGGAGTCGACCGCGCGGGCTTGCGAAGGAGCGGACGCGCTGGTGATAGCGACCCCATGGCCAGAATATCAAGATATTGACCCAACGTGGCTCGCATCAATTATGAAGGGCCGGCTATTGATCGATCCGTTCGCAATGCTGGCCAAAGGGAACCCCGAATCCTTAGGCTTTATCTGGCGCAGATTGGGTGCGTAGCGCGCGGTTGGTCGCGTCGGAACCCGGACGCAAGACCAACTAGAGACTGAGGAATGGATTGAGCATCCGACCGACCAACCCGGTCAACTTGACGGAACCATCAGCCACCACCAAACAAAGGCACGAGCCGCCAGGAGCCGCCACTGGGGCATGGGTTATCCCAGGATGAGCGTGGCAAACATCGCCGCGTCCGTATTGCCCAACTTCATCGGCAAACCCACCACGCAAGACTAGGGTGATCTCCTCCCCCTCGTGGGTGTGGGTCGGGATGGCGACACCAGGGTCGATCCGAAGCAAAGAGGCGAAGTAACGGTCATCGACGCAAGCCAACTCAACCTCGGCGATCCCTCGGGCGCGGCGCTTCCAGGCGAGGCCATCGATGGGGCCATCCAATACTTCCAATAAAGGCAACGGGATCGGCGCTGGGTCGTGAAAATCGTGCCCCATCGACTCTGCGCTTTCCACCGTCTCGACGGGCTCGGCCTCAACAGCGTCCAGCGCGACGTCCAACGCGTCGGTAGTCATGGCGATCGGGTCGATGCCGTCGAGCAAAGCCCCACCGATCATCTCGATATCGCCTACAGCTCGCCGGCAGTCGGGACAAAGCGTAATGTGCGTTGCAATGAGCAGGGACACGGTCGACGGCAGGCTTCCCGACGCATAATCGATAAGAAGGTCTTCCTGGACATGAAAACGGGGCATCTTCTCTACTCCAAATCCGCTAGTTCCCGCCGCAAACGGCTAAGCGCCAGGCGGACCCGAGACTTCACAGTGCCAAGGGGTATCGACCGTTCAGATGCGATCTCGCGGTGCGATTTTTCATCGAAAAACGCCGCGCGAACCAGCGCCGCCTGATCTTCGGACAACACAGACAGCGCGGCCTGCAGACGGTCACCCCGTTCCCTGCGCTGCAGCGGTATATCCGCCAGCTCGGGCGCGATGCCGGCCAGCGCCGGATCATTTGGATCGAATTCTGGGCGATGTTCACGCCGAATTCCATCGATCCGTTTATTGCGCGCGATGGTGAAAATCCAGGTGCTGGCGCCGGCCAGACGCGAATCAAATCGCGCTGCCTTGCGCCAAACCATCAGCATAGTTTCCTGGACCACCTCCTCGGCGGCGCGTTCTTCGGCACCCAACCGCATGACATAGGATTTCAAACGTGGCGCAAAATGCTTAAACAGACCAGCGAACGCCGACCGACTGTGATCTCGGGCAATAGCCTGGATCATTTCCTCAAACGACATACCCAGCTCCGGCTTGGGATCGACGGCGATTGGCAGTGCATACTGTGTTTGTATGGCCGCTTTACGCGAAAACACAAGCGACGTTGCGAAGCCGAGCTTCATCTGGGGCGCTAACTGGGTAGTCATGCATCTATTACGCGCAAGTTCCTGGGCCGGATCACCAGATTTTTTCAACCCAAGAACGCACGTGCCATGATTTCGTCAAACCCGTGCCGTATTGTTTCGATTGCATCATACTCACGAGAATGGCAATTCATACGCAATGACACGGCTAAAAGCCCACCGAGGCACGCTCTGATGAAATACGTCGTACCAGCTCCACTTTTATTATTCTGCTTCCTTTTCGTTTGGGCGCCCTCCGGCGCTCAGGCTCAAAAGCCGGACGATCTAGGCGGGCATGGCAAATGGACCGCCTATTCCTTCAAGGATGGTGGGAAGAAAGTCTGCTACATGGCCAGCGCGCCGACCAAGCAAAAGGGTAAATACAAGCAACGTGGTCAACCCTATGCCCTGGTGACGAATCGACCGGCTGCGAAATCCCGGGGCGAGGTGAATTTCGTTGCCGGTTACAAGTACAAAAAAGACATTCCGGTAAAGGTAGTCGTGAACAAGCAAAAATTCGAATTGTTTTCGACCGATAACCGTGCCTGGTCATCAGATGTCGCGATGGACGACAGTCTTGTGAAAGCCATGATCAGGGGCAGTAAAATGGTGGTAGTCGGGGTTTCCAGCCGGGGAACAAAAACAACCGACACGTATTCACTTTCTGGATTCACGGCAACTAAAAAGTTGATCGACCGCGCCTGCGGGATCAAAAAATGACCATGCTAGTTGACATGGATATTGCGTCGACCGATTTGCTCAAACCCGTCGATCTAATCGGGTTAACCCGAGAGGAACTCACCGCTGAGCTTTCCGAGATCAAGTTACCCAAGTTTCGAACCGGACAGATTTGGCATTGGCTGTATCATCGTGGATCAACCGATTTTGGTGAGATGACAACACTCGCCAAGCCATTGCGCGTGCTTCTGCCGAAGCGGTTCACGATCAATCGATTGGAAATAGGGCGCGAGCAACGCAGCGTCGACGGCACGATCAAGTGGCTGTTTCGTTTCGCCGACGGTAACGAGGCCGAGACGGTCTATATCCCCGAGGCGGGTCGTGGCACGCTTTGTGTGTCGTCTCAGATCGGCTGCACTCTGACCTGCTCGTTCTGCCACACTGGCACCCAACGATTGGTTCGTAACTTGACCTCCGGCGAGATTGTTGGGCAAGTGATGGCTGCTTTGGACTCGATGCAGGCTTGGCCGGCGAACCACCAAGGTCGCCCTGTGACCAATATCGTCCTCATGGGCATGGGAGAGCCACTTTATAACCTTAATAATGTCGCTAAGGCATTGAAAGTGATATCGGACAACGAGGGGATCGCGATTTCTAAGCGCCGGATCACGCTTTCAACCTCGGGCGTGGTGCCGGAGATGATCCGCTGCGGTAACGAGACCGACGTCAATCTTGCGATATCACTTCACGCGGTCACGGACGAAGTTCGTGACATCCTAGTGCCGATAAACAAGAAATACCCCCTGGCGGCCTTACTGCAGGCTTGCCGTGACTATCCGAGGATACACAATGCCAGGCGGATCACCTTTGAATACGTGATGCTGAAAGGCATGAACGACAGCCCCGCCGATGCTCGGGCATTGGTGAAGCTGATCAAGGGGATTCCGGCGAAGATCAATCTAATCCCGTTCAATCCCTGGCCCGGTTCTCCCTACGAATGCTCTGACGCGGGTACTATAGAGGTATTCGCCAGCATCGTGATGAACGCCGGATACCCCTCGCCGGTGCGCCGACCTCGCGGCAGCGATATCTTGGCCGCCTGCGGCCAGCTCAAGTCGGAGAGCCAACGGTTGCGCAAACGCGACCGGGAAGCGATGGCAGCTCGGGCGGAGGAATAACTTAGAGCAATTCTCTATCGAGCAAGGTGGGCATCAGAACGGATCGACGATGCTAATTGATCGAAAAATAGTTTTTCACGCGAACGCGGCGAAGACCGCCTCAGTGCTTGTTATACAGCCAAATATACCATCCTTGACCGCCACCGCGTGCAGCGCTGGATCGATACATCCGCAACAATCCGCCATCAGCAGGCGTTCATAAACCCAGTTATGCGCATCCCGCAGCGTGGTGTGGACGCAAACATAAATGGTATTGCTGCAGAACGCCAAGTGCCTGATCCCACGCGCCATCAACAGACCCGAAAGTTTTGTGCCTTGAAAGGCACCGTTAGCGCGCTTGTCGACGATTGGTTCACCTAGCGTCCGCTTCAGCTCTTGGATAATCTCCAAACCTGGGCTTCCACGCTCAAGGGATGTCCGGTTGGCGCCGGCCACCACGCCACGATAGCGGTTGCGGGCCCGCCTGAATTTTTGATAATCAGCGTTATCGGCGCTGTACTCTCATTGGGTCTGAATTACGAGCAGACCGGCAGAGCGGTTGGCCGTGAGCCCATTTTGGTTAAGTTGGATCAGCGCGTGTAGCAGTGATGTATCGAAACTCATCTTGCCCATATAATCGCCAGGGCCACTCCGCCAGCATATCTATCACCAGGGCTGAGGTCCTCGAAGGGACGAGCCCATCGCTGATCGGCCAAGGAAAGGGGTTGGCAGTGACGGGTTGGTTTAGGGCCGTTTTCAAGATCACGGTTTTTCGTGGCGGCTCAGCATTATCGTCGATTTCTCAATGTAGGTCCGCAATTAGCGACCGTTCAGATGCATTCAGAAGCTTTCGCGCGCTACGTCATCATTGAAAACCCAACTAAAAGGCATTAACTTAGCCTGCAAATGATTTCTCTTTTCCTGGAGAGGAAAAAATGGCCTTAGATCCCCGTTTCATGTCTGGCGCCCAAGTCGCCAACGCGCATCTCGATGTTGGGCTGCGAAAATACATGCTTGGCGTCTACAATCACATGACAATCGGCCTGGCGATCACCGGTCTCGTGGCCCTGGCGGCGAGTTGGGCCGCCATTCAGAACGGCCAGCTGACGGGTTTTGGGCAGGCGATTTATGTATCGCCCTTTAAATGGGTGGTAATGCTCGCTCCGATCGGGATGGTCCTCCTGTTTGCCGCGAAGATTAATTCCATGGCAGCCTCGACGGCACAGGTCGTGTTTTGGGTTTTCGCCGGCCTTATGGGCCTGTCATTGTCCAGCATCTTCCTGGTTTATACGGGGGCGAG
>JAPKDN010000963.1 GCA_028822575.1 Alphaproteobacteria bacterium
CCTTGAGGGCTTTCCGCAGCGGGCCTTGCAACGCAAGCTTCACCTGGTTGGGACAGATCAGCCGCGGGTTTGGAATTCCAGACGATTCTCGCAAAACCCGACGTAGCGCATCGAGCCCCTGGGTGGTTGGGCTGAAAGGTGCCGCACGGTCACCGGTTCGCATGATTTCTCGTAACGATCGCCTGCGCCTTGGACGGGTAAGCTCCAGCAACCCACCCCGAGTCCACCCATGGATCGTTGGTTGATCCAGGTTGCTAGCGAGCGAGCCTTCAAGCGCCGTGACCAGCGCGCGCCTGACGTTGCCAAGACCACCACGCGGGAAATCGATCAGAATCAGGCCCGCAAGGCGTCTCAACCGCGTTTGCCTGGCTATTTGGACTGCGACCTCGTTCGCCAAGGCGGTCGGATTATTGTTGGTGGCCCGAGCGATGTCGACGTCAATGGCGACCAGTGCCTCAGTCTCGTCGATCACCAGGGCGGCGCCACCGGCTAGATCAACCCGGCGCTCGGTTGCCAACGCGATTTCCGCGTCTACTTCTCGATCCCGAAACAATACCCCGTCGCGCCCTTCCAGGACGATCGCGTTCGGCGCAAGCCGCCGGGCCTGAATGAGCAGGTCCGGCGCATGTTCCAAAACTCGAGACCCAACGGAGCTCGTATCGTCCTTCATTCGATCTCTCACCCGTGACCAGCGCTCCATCAAGGCGCCGGCATCCGCCTCCAGGGCCACGGTCTCGCACTCGCTGCCATTGGCGTGAACCAGGGCACCTACGTCCTCTGGTAGGGTCCGAGACAACACGGCCCGCAAACGTCGGCGTTCGCCTTTTGCGGTGATCGCTCTGGCAACGGCATGGCCCGGGCGCGTCGGTAATAGAGTCATGAATACACCGTGCAAGGAGATATCGGTGGTCACCCGCGCCGCCTTCGCGCCATGAGCCTCAGCCGTGACTTCCACCAGAACCCTTTGGCCTTGGTTGGGAAGCGGTCCGGAGAAGCGATCGAGATAGCCATCCTCATCGCCAAGATCGAGGAATACCGCCGCGAGTTCGCGCCGGACGGCGGTTACCGGGGCCAGCACGATGGCCCCCAATAGGCTCGGTTCAGCCGCTCGCTCGAGCAAAACTTCCTCAAGCCGCCCTTGCGAAAGGATCGCCGCCCGTGTTTCGCCGGGTGACCTATCCACCAGAATTTCTTGATCAGTCATTGTCCGGGGTCGCGCTCAACCTGAAGCCAAAGCCACGGAGCATGCCATAGGTTTCAGCCAGGGGCAGGCCCACCACGTTGGAATAAGACCCGTTTAGAGCGCCAACAAACGCCGCCGCGGCTCCTTGAATGGCATACCCCCCCGCCTTGCCGCGCCATTCGCCAGAAGCGATATAGACATCGATCTCGTCGCGGTCCAGGCGCTTAAAGGTTACCGCCGTGGTCACCAGACGTTCGATGAGGTGGCCATCCCGGGCGCTCAGAACCACCGCACCAAGAACTTGGTGCCGGCGTCCCGACAGTAACTCGAGACAGGTCCGCGCCTCGTCGGCAGTTTCGGTCTTGAGCAGGATCCGCCTGCCACACGCGACCACGGTATCGGCTGTGAGGATAAAACCATCTGCTCGCCGAGCGCGCGCGACCTTGGCCTTGGAAGTCGCCATTCGCGCAGCGTATACCCGCGGCAACTCTCTGGGTTTGGGCGTTTCGTCAATATCCGAG
>JAPKDN010000964.1 GCA_028822575.1 Alphaproteobacteria bacterium
GCACAATTGTTGGCGACGTCCTTCAATGTCGCGATGACCACATGCCAATTACTGAACGCCTGGGTCGTCGCGGTCTTCGGCCAACGCTACGGATATACGGCCACGCTGATCCTCTTTACAGTTGGCAGTATGATTGCGGGTCTGGCGGACAGTTTCAGTATGCTGATCGCTGGCCGCGTCATGCAGGGCATGGCGACGGGGATTATTCAACCGCTCATCATGGTCACCGTGTTTCAGGTCTTCCCGCAAGAGCGGCGTGGGTTCGCCATGGGTATTTATTCCATGGGGCTGGTCCTGGCGGTCGCTATGGGCCCCCCCGTGGGTGGCATAGCGCTCGAGTTGTTGAGCTGGCAGTATATTTTTTGGCTTCCGCTACCGCTGCTCCTGATATCGCTTCCTTTTGGGATGGTTTTCCTACCTTCCGTACGTAAGCCCGGTGGCCAGCCCTTCGATTGGGTCGGCTATATTCTCATTGCCGTGACCTTGTTCTGTATCATGACGGTTCTGACCGACGGTCCGCGTAAGGGTTGGGCCTCGGATTATATCCTTATTCTCGTTATCCTTGGGACCTGCACCGGCATCGGATTTGTGATGAGCCAACGCCGCCAAGGGTCCACACTAATCGACATATCACTTTTCCAAAACAAACACTTCGTCATCGTTCTTTTCGTTACCTTCTTCTCCGGTATCGGCAATTTTACAACGACTTATTCCTTCCCAGTCTTCACGCAGTTGGTCCAAGGATTGACGCCACTCGATGCGGGGTTCAGCCTATTGCCAGGCATGTTACTGGCGGTTTGCATGGTGCCGTTCACCGGGCACCTCGCTGACAAGCTGGAACCCGGCAAGGCGATGATGTTCGGGCTATTTATCCTTGGCATCGGCACACTTCCGATGGCTTGGGCGGACGTAAACACGCCCCTTGTCATCGTCATGATCTACGGCGCCATTGGCCGATTTGGCACCACCTTCGTGCAACCATTTATCATGAATACGGCATTGCGCTCACTGCCGCCGGAAAGACTTAACGACGGCGCGGGAACGGTGAACTTCATACGCCAGACAGGCGGGTCACTCGGCACGAATGCCTGGGTCGTCTTCGTCGATCAGCGCACGTTCTATCACAACGAGAGCTTGACAATGACGCAGGATGCATCGAATTCGTCGAGCCGAGAGTTGATCTCCAGCATCACTCGGTTGCTCCAAGAGGCGGGCGTCTCCGAAGCGGTGCAGCAACACGGGGCACTCCACTACCTTGGAGAGGTCATTTATGCGCAGGGAATCACCCGTGCCTTCCAAGACGGATTTTTGGTATTGGCCATTGCGTACTTGATCGCGGTGATACCGGCATGGATACTCAGTCAAACGCGGGGGAGATGAATAATGTATAAAAGAATACTAATGGCCTATGACGGCAGCCCCGAATACCGCCGCGCCTTGCGACAAGGGTCGGAATTGGCGGAACTGACAAACGCGAAAGTCCATCTATTGGCCGTGATTAGATCGTCTGCGGCCATGCCGATGGCGGGTGGCGTCAACACGTCCGAAGTTGTGAATGAAGAGCACAACGAAGTTCAGAAACTCCTCAACGAGGGAGTGGAACGCATCAAGGAACGCCGCCACATCGATTGTTCCGGCAGTATCGGCTACGGCGATCCGGTTGATGAGATCGAGAACGCAGCACGGGATTTCGACGCCGATCTA
>JAPKDN010000091.1 GCA_028822575.1 Alphaproteobacteria bacterium
CAACCAGTTAATTATCCTTTTATAACGAATGACTTTGATGCCTTTTTTAAGTATGACTTTGATGTCGTGCTCGAGGTAGCCGGGCATGCAGCGGTGATAGATCATGCCGAGAAAATCCTACGCGCCAAGATTGACATGATTGTGACCTCGGTCGGCGCCTTCACCGATGACGCGGTCTATCAGGGCTGTATCGAAGCCGCTCGAAGCGCTGGCTCCAGGCTGATCATTCCGTCGGCCGGTATCGGCGCGTTGGACACGCTTTCCGCCGCCGCCGTCGGTGGGCTGACATCGGTCCATATGATTGTGCGCAAGGATCCCTCCGCCTGGTACGGGACCCATGCCGAGGGTGTCTTCGACCTGCCCGGGATGACCGAGCCGACCGTGATATTCGAGGGCAGCCCACGCGAAGGGGCGGCGCTCTATCCGCAGAACGTGAATATCTCGGCGGCGGTCTCGCTTGCCGGGATGGGACTGGACGATACACGGTTGACGGTCATCGCCGACACCGATATCGACACCCATGTCTGCGAGATCCACGCCGAGGGCGCGTTCGGAAAATTCAGTTTCGTCGAGAACCTCGCGATCGCCGAGAGTAACCGCAAGACCGCTAAGGTCGTCGCCATGGCGGTGATGAAGACCGTCCGCCAGATGGTCAGCCCGGTCGTCATTGGCGCCTAATGTTCGGAGCTAAACTTTGTTCACCGGATGTTTTGGCGCCTCGCCGCTTAGTACCCGAACCATGTCGGCTCCGGCGGTGCCGGCGATGGTGCGCAGGCACTCCCGCGTCGAGCCGGCCATATGCGGTGTCAGGATAAGATTGGGCGCCTCGTAGATCGGGCTTTTCGGATCCGGCGGCTCCCCTTCCAACACATCGAGTGCGGCGCCCCCGAGGCGTCCGTCTATTAACGCTTGGGCCAGCGCTGCTTCGTCGATCAGGCTGCCGCGCGCGCAATTGACGATCATGGCGGTGGATTTCATGCCCGCGATCGTCTCGGCGTTAATCATGTGCCGTGTCACCGGGATCGCCGGTGCATGCAGGGAAAGGATATCGGCGCTGCCAAGCACGCCCTCGAACGTCATGGACTCCGCGCCGCGTCGGGTAATCTCCGCGTCGTCAAGGGTGGGATCATGCGCGATCACACCCATCCCGAAAGCGCTGGCGATCCGGGCGACCCGCTGGCCGATCTGTCCCAGCCCGATCAACCCGAGGATCCGACCCTTTAATTCGCCGCCGGTATGTCGCGCGCTGTCCCAGGCTCTGTCCGCCTTGGTTTTGTGCGCGGCGTCGGGGATCTGGCGAAACAGCGAAAGCATCAGACCAAAGGTGATCTCGGTGACCGCGTCGGCGTTGGCGCCCGGGGTGTTGGTGACCAGAACTCCCCGTTCGGTACAGGCTGCGACATCGACTGGATCGACACCGGCGCCGTGCACCGCGATCACCTTCAGGTCCGGCAGGCGATCGAGCAACGATGCTGTGATATAGCCCGAGCGTAGCAGGAGTGCGCCGGCGCCCTGAAGCTTGCTCGCCCAATGCGCCTCTTCACCGGCCGAGAGCGGCTTGTAAGGCAGGGCGATATTGCGCACCTCGAAGGTATCTCCGGCGGCGTCGTTAACTGGCGCTTCCAGGATGGGGAGCTCCGCCGTCGCGGCAAGCGCGATCCAAGGTGTTGTGTCTGCGCTCTTGGCATTGGTTCCTAGCGTTCGAGCCAATTGGGTTGAGCGGATATTATCCATATCCCGAGGAATTGGAATGCCTCGGTCCGTCCCGTAAAGTAACGCTAACGAAACTTATTGCCGGGACACCCCAAAATGCCGACTTCGCCGATGAACCCCGAGAGCCTCACCGCCCTGATCCGTAACTCGCTCGCCGCCGGTGGGTTTTCCGACGTCAATGCTGATATCGTCTCGGGTCATTTGGTGGATGCCGAGATGAAGGGTGTCGCGAGCCATGGTGTGAACCGACTAGGTCTTTATCTCGGCGAGGCCAAGCGCGACGTGATTGACCCCGCCGCCGACCCGCTGATTACCGAGCCTCGGCCCGGCATGATGCATGTGGATGGCGCGCGTGGCATTGGCATCGTTGCCATGAAGCGAGCGACCGATGCCGGCATCGCGGCGGCGCGGGAGCTGGGCATGGCCACCGTCGGGATCGTCAAATGCGGCCATACCGGGCGCATGGGCGCCTATGGCGAGCAGGCGGCGGAGGCGGGGTTCATGGCACTTAGTCTAGGCGGTGGTGGTCGGCAGCTTTGGGGCAACGTGGTGCCGTTCGGCGGCCAAGACCCGATGATGAGCACCAATCCTTATACCCTGGCGCTGCCGGGTGGGCAGGGCGATCCGGTGGTCTGTGATTTCGCGATATCGACCTGGCCGGCCGGCAAGGTCGCGGTGGCGCGGGCGAATGGCGATACGCTGCCGCTGGATGTGGTGGTGGACAAGAATGGCGCCCCCTCCACGGACCCGGAGGCCTTTTATGACGGCGGCGCGTTGTTGCCGGCGGCGGGCGCCAAAGGGAGCGGCATGGGTATCATCGCCGAGCTGATGGGCGACGCAATGTTGGGCGAGGCGGTGGAGTATAATTGGCTCATGGTGTTGATCCGGGCCGACGCGTTCCGGCCGATGACGGACTATACCGAGGCGGCCGAGGGCTTTATGGCCGAGGTGCGGGGCTCTTCCCCTGCGCCCGGATTTGATTCCGTGATGATGCCCGGAGAACGCGAGACATCGCGCGCGCGCGCGGCGGCCGAGACGGGAATTGTCGTGGGCGATGGTGTTTGGAACGGGATTATCGAGGCCGCGAACTCGGTGGGTGTTAAGCCGGAGGACTATGTCTGAGCAGGTTCGCGGGCAAGACGTGGGGAGGTGTGTCATTCGCGTGGATGGCTGAATCCCGCTCACCGGTACGCCGACGCTTTACCCGGGGTGACCTTGACGTCTCCCGATATTTCAGCGTTTTCGCGCCCTCCACCGCGATTGCCGCTTGGTGATGCCGGAAGGATGGTTAATTCTTTCGATATTGAATGAAGTGGAGCGCGGAGAAACCGATGAATCATGTAAGCTCTGATTTGGTGCACCGGGCCCCGATCGACGACGCGAGTGCCTGGACGCCGGATGACGTAAAACGGGACACGGATTGGGATGTAACGCTCGGCGCCGTGGAGGTGGCTGACCTGATTGCTGCATTAGAGGCGACGCACCGTACCGGGGTACCGTTGGCGGCGATCAACCGGGATAACTTTCCGTTACCGAACAGCGCTGGGGTAATTAAACGCATCCGAGATGAACTGCGCGCCGGTCGGGGATTCGCGTTGATGCACGGATTTCCGGTGGAGCTCCAAGAGCGCGAGGATATCGCGCGGATGTATTGGGGTTTCTGCGCGCATCTCGGCATCGGTGTGACCCAGAACAGCGACGCCGGGTTGATCCACTATGTGACCGAGGGACGGCTCAGGCCCAGTCAGGGGACCCGCGGCGTGGGGAATCCCGGCAAGGTCTCGCTGCATGTCGATTTGGCGGATTGCACGACGCTTTTATGTGTTCAACAGGCCGTTGATTCGCCGCATAGCCAATTAGCGAGCTCGACGACGATTCATAACGCCTTCCTAGAGAGGGCTCCGGAACGACTGGAACGCTTGTATCAGGGCTTTGCCTGGGACCGGCAGAACGAACATGGCGAGACCGAGACGGCGACCACCGGGTATCGGGTGCCGGTTTTTAGTCAGCGTGAGGGCGTGGTCTCGTGCCGCTATAACCGGAACTGGATCACCAAGGCGGCCATCCGTGGAGATGGATTTTCCCATGACGAAACGGCGCTGCTGGATCTTCTAGATGACTTGGCGCAAGAGCATCGTTTCGGATTTCGGTTTCAGCCTGGCGACGTACAGTTCGTGAACAATTACACCGTTCTGCATGGCCGTGCGCCGCATAAGCCGGCGGCGAGCGAGGATGACGTGCGGGTTCTCATGCGGGTCTGGTTCGATATGGAAGACATTCGCCCCTTCGCCGACGACGCCATCATCCGTTACGGCATCATTCGGCACGGCAAACTTGGTTGGTCGGCGGCGGATCTGATGGCTGGTCTTGATGGCCGCGCTCACCCAAGGCGGATGGAAGACCAGGCACCGCTGTTGGCATGAGGGCTCATTCGGGCGGTGGAAGCCCTGCTTGACTATCGAACCCCGCCCGACCCAAAGGCCTCTGCGGTTCCGATCATCGAGTCGCGGCTGACCAGATCCGCCAGTTCCGCCTCACTCATCCCTTCGGTTCCCTGGGGGCGACGGGGGAGGACCAAATACCGGCAGTCGGCGGTTGAATCGACGACGCGAACCTCCATGCTCTCGGGCAATGCGGTGCCGAATTCCTTCAGTACGGCGCGAGGTTCGCGCACGGCGCGGGAGCGGTATTCGCGTGATTTGTACCAGAGTGGTGGCATGCCGAGCAGTGGCCGGGGATAACAAGAGCACAGGGTACAAACGACCATGTGATGCAGATCGTTGGTGTTCTCCAGCGCGATCAGTTTCAACGCCTCGACCTCGAAGCCCATCTCGGCGACGGCGGCGTTGCCGTCCTCTAGCAGGCGTCGGCGAAAGGCACGGTCGGTCCAGGCGCGGGCCACGATTTTGGCGCCACCCTCGGGAGATTTTTTCTCCCAGGCCTCGATCTGGTCCTGAACCTCGCGGGCGGTAATGACGCCCTTGTCAATCAACAGCTCACGGAGAGTGATTTCCAGAAATTCCCAATCCTCGCTCGGTTCCGTGATGTCGGGCTGAAAGGTTGTGTGATCATGGCCGTGGTCGTGGGTATGGTCATGTGTGCTCATAGCGGTTCCAACCATGTTTCGTAAATATCGGCAGCGACCGTATCGCCCGGGGCATAAGCGCCGTCGCCCGCCCAAGTTTCGTCCATGGTGAACAATACCTGATAGAGATGGAGCCGCGGCAACCCCGAAAGTCCGTAGGCCAGTCGCTCCGGATTTGGAAAATCGCCGAAATGGCGAATTATTTCGCCGGTGCAACCGCGTAGAAACAGCGGAGTGCGCACATGGCCCGGCGGCAGGCCTTGGGAAATGCGAACCTTGTCGCCAATCGCATGGGCCCCGGTCATGAGGCGACCTTGGCATGTCTGGCCTTGACCTCGGCGAGTTTTACCTCGATCTCGGCCTCGCTCAGCACGCCTTTCTCGATCAGCAACCCTCGCATCGCCAGAATCCAACGTTCATAATAGGCCGATTCCTTATAAATTAAGGGCTCAAGGCTTTCTATCGTTCGGCGGTTCTCGTCGGTTGCCCAAAACGACCTTGGCTTAGAGCGGAGCAGCATCATCATCGCGTCTATGCGCCGCTCGCTCAGCGTGGGTTCATGTTCCGAGGTATCGATCGGCCCACCGGGCAGGCCTCCGAGATCGCTGATCGCGCGTTCAGTCATGTCGCCATCCATTTGTTCTTGGGTCAGTTTAACCAATCGCTGGGGTGGACGGAAAGGAAAACTCCGAGGGGCGGTGTAACCACGCGATTTCTATTTGATCCATCGCCCTCCCGTTCTCAAGGGCCTCATGGAAAGAAACCGACACCCCCCGGCTGGTTTGCGCCTATAGTCCTAGTTTCAAGGAAAGGCCCTCGCGCTTGGTGGCCTGCCAGCGGCATTGGCGTCAATGGTTGATCGTAAACCAGCTCGTGAATTTAACGCGGAGACGGATCCTATAGGGATGCGTCACTGGTTGATCCTGGCGACGGTTCAGATCACGACGCTGACATTCGGCATGACCATCACTGGCACCAATGTTGTGCTCCCCCAGCTCAAGGGGGCTATGTCGGCGACGCCGGATCAAATCGCCTGGGTGGTGACCTTCAACCTGGTTGGCACCGCGATCGCGACGCCCTTGACCGGATGGCTCGCTGGCACCTTTGGGTGGCGGT
The DNA here is from genome assembly GCA_028822575.1 of Alphaproteobacteria bacterium. Next base: position 5,915 of record JAPKDN010000091.1, read on the forward strand.
ATCTGTTGTTCGGTAGTCTTTCCGGGTTCACGATCTTCACGGCGCTTTGCGGAATGGCAGATTCGTTGGAGTCGCTGGTGTTGTTCAGGGTTGGGCAGGGGGCGTTCGGGGCACCGTTGATGCCGCTTGGCCAAGGGATGATTCTGGCGACTTTCCCGCGTCGATTGCACCCGATGGCGCTGATGGTTTGGGGAATCGGGGGGGTGATTGGGCCGGTGATGGGGCCGATCATGGGCGGCTTTGTCGCCGAGGCGCTGAATTGGCGTTGGGTGTTTTTTATGATTGTGCCGCTGGGTCTGCTCAGCATTTTCATCGCCGCGATCTCGGTTGGTGATCAGGGCAGGAGCGAGGCCAAGAAGTTTGACGCCACAGGTTTCGTCGCCCTCGCGCTCGCTATCGGCGCTACACAGCTGATGCTCGATCGGGGCTCGCGCCTCGATTGGTTCGAGTCTTGGGAGGTTATCCTCGAGGCTTGTGTCGCGTTTGCTGGGTTTTATGTTTTCGTTGTCCACACCTTTACCACCGAGAATCCATTCCTTAACCCGCGTCTGTTCCTGGATCGCAATTTCGCCCTGGGATGTCTCACCGCGTTTGCCATGGGGTGGATGAGCTACACACCCATCGTGTTGTTCCCGCCATTGTTGCAGGAGTTGCGGGGCTATCCAGACTCCGTCGTTGGCACTCTCATCGCGGCGCGGGGGTTTGGCAATTGGTTGAGTTTCCTGATCGTCGTCCCTTTCACCCGCAAGGCGCCGAGATTGGCGCTGGCGGTGGGGCTGGCCTGTCAGGCCTTGGCCGGATGGCAGATGGGAGCGCTGGACATCAATTTGACGGAGAGCGATGTATTTTGGACCAACACGCTTCAAGGCTTTGGCTTTGGTCTCGCCTATACGCCGATGGCCACCTTGGCGTTCTCTACCTTGTCATCAAAGCTGATGGTCGAGGGATCGGCGGTGTTTAATCTACTGCGCCACTATGGCAGTAGTGTTTTTATCTCCATTAGCATCATGGTTCTGGTTCAAAGTACGGCCTGGAACTACTCTGATATGACGACCTTGATGACCCCGTTCAATGAATTGCTTCGTTTCCCGGCGGTCAGCGGCGACTGGTCGCTGGATAGCCTATCCGGGCTTTTGGCGTTGAGCAGCGAGATCAAGCGTCAGGCGCAAATGATCGGCTATATCAATGCGTTCCAGCTATTCGCCATCGCGGCCGCCTTCGCGATCCCAATGAGCTTCCTGTTCGCGGATCCGAACGGCCCGGCGGCGGTGAAGCGGTGAGGGGCGTTGACATAACGCGCGCGCTCCGCCGCAATACCCTCTCGCCACCAGGGAGGGCGCCCGATGGATCAGCTTAACCCCACCCACCTGCTGTCACGGGCCCGCGCGCTTGGGCCGGAGCTTGACGCGGCGGCGGTGGAGATCGAGCGGACCAAGCGGATGCCGGCGGACCTGCTGGCCAAGATCCACGAGGCGCGGTTGGGCCGGATGTTCCTACCGAAAATTTACGGTGGTGACGAGGTCGATCCGTGTACTTACCTTGATGCGCTCGAGGCGGTCTCGCGCCATGACGCCTCGGTCGGTTGGAATCTATTCGTTGCCAATAGTTCGGCGCTGATCACGCCGTTTCTAGAGCCGGAGACCGCGCGAACAATCTATGCCGAGCCGCATGCCTGGATGTCCTGGGGGCCGCCGGACGCGCAAAAGGCGAAAGCCGTGGATGGGGGCTATATCGTTAACGGCACTTGGGGGTTTTCCAGTGGCTGCCGACAGGCGAATTGGATGGGCGCGCATTGCATGGTTGAGGAGAAGGATGGCTCGGTCCGGCTCAACGCCGCCGGGCGTCCGTCGATCACCAGTTTCCTGTTTCCAGCCACACAAGCGACCTTGCACGACACTTGGGACACGATCGGTCTACGTGGCACCGCCTCGGACAGCTATACGGTCGACAAGGTCTTCGTGCCAGATGCTTTCACCGGGAGCCGCGAGGAGCCGAATAATCGCCGGGTTCCGGGACCGCTTTACTGGTTCACCCAGCAGGGGCTTTACGCGGTTGGCGTGGCGGCGGTGGCGCTTGGGACGGCGGGCGCGATGTTGTCGGCCTTCATGGATTTGGCGACGCAGAAGTCGCCGCGCGGCCAGGCTCGGCTCGCCGATCGTGACACGACGCGGGCGTTGGTGGCCTTATCGGAGGCGCGGTTGGGCTCCGCACGATCGTATCTGGTTGATGTGCTTTCTGGCTACTCCGCCGCCGCTGAGGATACTGGCGCCATGGGGGTCGAGGACCGCGCCAAGGTGCGTCTGGCAACGACGAATGCCATCATTGGCGCCATCGATGTTGCCGATCGAATTCACAAGGCGGCGGGCGTGTCGGCGATCTTCGTCGGCAAAAACCCGTTCGAACGGCGGTGGCGCGATATCCATACCCTCAGCCAGCAGATCCAGGCGCGCGATGCTCATTTCGAGGTCGTTGGACAGGTTATGCTGGGCGATCCGCCGGCGGTTTTCTTATAGAGCCGTGGCCTCTTGCCGTCGGGCCAGCTAAAGCTGGTGCTATTGCTCTGGCGTTCGAAACGCCGCATCGGCTCAATCGAAACAGCTGGTATCTTGCCGGTAACCACGTCGGGTTTAGCCCCTGTTTTCTTGGGAGCGACGGGTTGACTTGGTCTGGTCAGGTCGAACCAATTCGGTTGACGGTTTTGAGGCCTAGACAACAGTCCATCGTCAAGCCAGCGAAGGCTGGGGCCACTTCTGCGTCTGTACCGACGTGACGCTCGCTGGGCGGGCGCGGGCGTCCTTCAATCTTCGAGCCGCCGAAGGTGATGCAATGGCCAACAGCTTTGACCCATGCGACGGAATGGTTGATCCAGGCGCATTCGTCACCAACTATACCCGCAGCTCGTGCATCAGCAGCCTAGCGCCCAACCCGGCCACGCGGCGCGCAATTTTGCCAATGGGAGAGATCCATGCCCGATACCCAGGACATTGATTACGACGCCAGACGGGCCGCGCTGGTTGAGAAGTTTGCGCCGTCCGCCGCGCCGGGGGAATCAAGCGCTGTAGGTACCGGCGGGGTGGATCATCTGGCGCT
>JAPKDN010000965.1 GCA_028822575.1 Alphaproteobacteria bacterium
CATAGTTTTTGCAAATATCGTCTCCAAAAGCCACGCGATGCATCGCGCAGTCTTGACCATTCGCCGCTGAGATTACATGGTCAGTCGTGCTTTTACCGGTCGCAAGGAATGACAGCCCTGATAATCCCGAGGTTACAATCGAGATTGGCAATGGCATAATAGGCACACACCCAACCATTACAAATGGTAGGGCACCAAACATCAACAAACGCTTCATATTGATTCCCTCTATGAATCAATAACTTAGATATTTTAGCTTGATTCATTTCTCATTATCTTGCAAGCGAAAAGACGGTTTAGATTTTATCAATCCGCCGACCTGCCCCATAACTGATTGGTAAATAGTCATTTTTTCTAATCAAGCGATCTTTGTCTTTCGATCGTTTTCACACCAATTAAATAAGTGTATACGCGGAGTATGACTATTATATCAAAAAATGCCGACTTGGCTGCGTTCTGCGACCGTATGGCCAAGGAAAAATTTGTTTGCGTCGACACAGAGTTCATGCGCGAACGAACCTATTACTCGAAACTCTGCCTGATTCAAATCGCCGGGGCCGACGAAGCGGTCGCGGTGGACCCGTTGGCGGAGGGAATTTCTCTTGAGCCAGTGCACGCGTTGATGGCCAACCCGGACGTCATGAAAGTGTTCCATGCCTGCCGCCAGGATATGGAAATTTTTTATTACCAAACCAAACGTCTCCCGGCGCCACTTTTCGATACCCAAATCAGCGCGATGGTTTGCGGTCATGGGGAATCCGTCAGTTATGATAAACTGGTGCGAAAGCTGACTGGGGCACAGGTCGACAAGAGTTCACGTTTTACTGACTGGTCGAACCGCCCGTTGTCCGACGCGCAAATCGGTTACGCGTTGTCCGATGTCACCCATCTCCGCACCGTCTACGAGAATTTGTCATCACAACTAGAGTCCAATGGGCGGGAATCCTGGCTTGATGAAGAATTTAAGGTGGTCAGTAGCCCGGCTACCTATGAGCTCGACCCTCAGGATGCCTGGCTACGCCTGAAGATTCGCAGCGGCAAGAGCCGGTTCCTCGCGGTCGTCCGCGAGTTGGCAGCGTATCGGGAGCTGGAAGCGCGTCGGCGCGACGTCCCCAGAAACCGTATATTGCGCGACGATGTGTTGATGGACATCGCGGCCCGCGCGCCCCAGGTTCCTAAGGATCTCGCCAAGGTTCGCAACATCTCCGAACAGTTCGCGACAGGCCGGGCCGGCGTAGAAATCATGGAAGCCGTGGCGCGCGCTTTGGGGCTTCCCGAAGATGAATGCCCGCGCATGGATCGGGACAAGGACGCCCGGCAACCGAATCCGGCCATTGTCGAGCTGCTTCGGGTACTCCTCAAACAAAAATCCGAAAAACACCAGGTAGCTCAAAAACTTATCGCCAACGCGGCCGACCTTGACGCCATAGCGATCGACGATGAAGCCAATGTGGCCGCGCTTCGCGGCTGGCGTAAAAAGCTGTTTGGCGACGATGCGCTGGCACTGAAGGCCGGACGCCTGGCTCTATCGATCTCGGGAGATCAGATTAAGCTGATTGCCCTTTAGGACGTTCTTTGCCGCCTTGTTCGATCGCGCCGCTATCATTGTCATCCGCTTGGGAGACCGGCTCCACCACGATCGGCTTGCCAATCGCGCGAGAAAGGTCGTCGAGGCGTCGTCCAACAAGCTCGCCATGCATC
>JAPKDN010000966.1 GCA_028822575.1 Alphaproteobacteria bacterium
GGCGGGCGAATGTTCATCCATCGCATTTCGACGTCGAACCGCACGTTAGTCACGAGCCTTACGATCAGGACCGAGATGCGGTTGCGCTGGAGGTAACAAAGGCTTGTGTTTCAAAAGGGGTCCCAATTTTCGGAATTTGTCGTGGCATCCAGGAGATGGGTGTCGCCTTTGGAAGTACACTGCATCCGGAAATTCGTGATTTACCGGGCCGAATGAACCACCGTGCGCCGAGGCTGGAGAATGGAGATTTCCATCCCGACCCCGAGGTCGTCTTTATGGACCGGCATGAGGTCAGTCTGACTAGTGATGGCATTTTTGCTCAAATTTTCGGATGCGAGACAATCCGCGTTAATTCGCTCCATGGGCAAGCCATAACGAAACCGGGCGAGCGCATCATAGTGGAAGGTTTGGCGGAAGACGGCACAATCGAGGCTGTCCGAATTGCCGGTGCGGCTGTTTTCGCATTGGGAGTACAATGGCACGCTGAGCACGATCCACAGACAAATCCAATTAACCGCGCGCTATTTCGGGCATTTGGCAAAGCCGTTAGGGATTGCAAAGAGGTAGTCCGGAGCGCCTAGAAAACGCTCGGAGATCAGTTTCTATTTGGCGGCAGCTTCTATTTCCCGCCGCGCTTCTTCATTCACCTTGCCGGAGAATTTTGAGACCATTGAGTTGATCTCACCTGCCATATCGCTTGAGTCTTTTTCCGGATTAAAACCGCTGAGAATGGCTTGCGACAGCGGTTTCAAAAGCTCTACATCCTTGATGTTGGGCTCGCGCCAGTTTCCTTGGATCGAATTTGCGACACCGCTCATGGTTCGGCTCAATTCGCCAACATGTTCGAACCGCGAACCCGCGAGGCGCCCTTCGACTTCCGCGGTGACGCCCGACAATCGTGTCACGTGTATACGAATTTCGGGCGTAACCTTACCTTCCTGATAGGCTGGCAAAATTAAGCCGACGAGGAAATTGATCTGATAGGAGTGCCGCACCAATCGCTGATCGTTGATCTCTGTCATGACTTGTCCGACCGTTGCCTTCAAATCAGCATCGCTAACTGGCTCGCCTATTGCTTTGGAGCGCAGTGTATTAGGCACATCGATGAGCGGAATGCCACCCGGCCCACCACGTCCGGCGTCCTGACGTCGGTCGGGGCCGATATAATCACTTGTGACCACGAACGGTTTGCGCCGCGCTACCAAGGTTTTGATCCGGCCGAAAAGGTCTGAGGGTGAGACTGGTGCGACCAGGATATCGTCGACGCCGCAACCAGCAGCTTTGCGGATGATGTCTGCATTGGCGTCCCAAGTCAGCATAATGACCGGCACAAACGGATTGCTGCCAATTCCGCCGCGTCTGAGATTAGCTATTACGTCAAAAATGTTGCCGCCCGGCATCTCTGTATCCGTGATGACTAAATCGGGCGGCGCGTTGGAAATGAGATTATTCTCGATCTCCTGCACGTTTGGACACTCGCGTATATCGCGATAGCCGGAAGCCGTCATCGCAGCACGAAGCATTCGTCTTGTGCTTGGCTTTGGGTCCGCCAGCACGACCGCAATGTCACTAAAATCTCGTTCAGCCATTGGACAATTTACGCCCCGCCTATCAAAAAGATCCTATAATTATAGCTAAATAATGCGCTTTGGCCAAATCCGTATATGCTAACCACGATCGAGATAAAGAACGTG
>JAPKDN010000967.1 GCA_028822575.1 Alphaproteobacteria bacterium
ATCGGCGTCGCGGCGCATCACGTCTCCCGTGCGGTACCAACCATCAGCGGTCATCACCTCAACGGTCTTGGCCGGCATGTTGTGATAGCCGGGGGTTACCGCCGGGTTTTTGCAATGCAGCTCACCATAATCCGCGTCCAGATCACCGCCATCTACAAGCCGGGCAATCTCCGCAATGGGATGACCAACGGAAATATTCGGCTGCGTCACACCGTCGGGATGCGGGCCATAGACCACTGGCCCAGCCTCGGTGGTGCCATAGCCGTTGGCAATCTCAGCATTGGGGAAATAATCTCGAATATCCCCGACGAGCTTGTCGCTCACCGGGGCCGAGCCCATGCGTACGATCCGTACCGAGGAGAGATCGGTTTCGTCGAGCGTATCTTCCTCGCGCACCACCATCGCCATCATCGCGGCTACCGACGTCAGCCAAGTGATCCGATACTCGCCAATCGCCTGGATATACTCAACCGCGTCGAATTGCGGCATCAACACGATCGTCAGATGCGCCGCGATCGCCACCTTACAGATCGCCAGGCCATTCATGTGATACAATGGCGCGGCGACCAGCATCCGATGGTCTGCGTCTGGGCGGCGCTTGATCCGCATCTCTACGACCCAAAGATGGCCGGCATGAGTAAGTGGCACGCCCTTGGGCCGGCCGGTGGAGCCGGAAGTATAAAGGAACATCGCGACCTCCCCCTCGTCGGGCCGGATGGTCTCGAAAGCGCCGGGATCGAGCAGCGCGTTGAAGCCGCCTGGTCCTTCGGCACCAAACACCACGACCTCCGGCCCATCCGGTATCACAGCGAGGCGTTCGGCATCAGCGAAGACCAGCTTGCATTCGGCATCGGAGAGGATGAACTCGATCGTCTCCGCAGGGAACTTGTGATTAATCGGGATCGATACCATGCCGGCACGCATGGTGCCGAGATAGGCCACCAGGAACGCGACGCTGTTGGCCGCAAGGATGGCGATACGCTCCCCACGCTTGTATCCACGCGCTAACAACCCCCGCGCCAAGGCCTGGGCCGCCGCGTCAAGATCCGCGTGACTGTAGACGCGCGGCCCGTCGGGAGCTCCAAGATCTATCAGCGCGATCTTGGCTGGGTCAGCGGACCGATCTATCAAATCGCCGAGGTTGTAAAGATCACCCATCGTCGCCCGACTCCCGAGAGTAAACACAGTCGCTCCAGAGTATAGCCACTTGTCCCACCACTCCAAGCCGGGGACCTCAATGAATCGCGCCGCGAGCGCATATTCGCTCTCCACGGCGTTGGATGCCTTGGCCGAATGCTCAGTATCGACTACCGTTTGAACCAAGGAATTGATCCGCGACAATCACGAAAACGGGGCGGGTATGACCACAAGGCGCACACAAGTCGGCATCGTCGGGGCCGGTCCAGCTGGGCTTTTGCTGGCCCAATTACTCATACGTCGGGGTATCGACTCGGTGATCTTAGAGCAACGCGACCGCGCCTATGTTGAAGGACGGATCCGTGCCGGGGTGCTGGAACAAGGCACCGTCGACTTGCTTGGCGAAGCGGGCCTTGCCTCGCGGGTCGCGTCCGAAGGCCAAATACATGGCGGTATCGAGATCAGCCTTGCGGGAAACCGCACCCGCATCGATCTTCAACGGTTAAGCGGCGGCAAGGTGGTGACGGTCTATGGCCAGTCCGAGGTGGT